>JAISDK010000220.1 GCA_031264875.1 Prevotellaceae bacterium | reverse complement strand
CATTGCCGTTTAACCACCACCACCAGCAGTTCACGCCGTATAATGCGTCCGGCGATCTGAAATTGTCAGCTATATATTTGTAATCGACAGCCGGCAAACTGTCGTTGATTTGATTGTTGGCATGCTTGTTGCAGTCGCAAAACAGGAGACAAAGCGGTATTGCCAACAGTAATTTAATATTCTTCATATAATTGTGTTTTATTTATAATAACATTTAAATCTGCGTCATCTGAGCGTCTGTTTTTCACTTTGACAGTTTTGACTGATAGTTCACTCCCTGTTTCAGATAACTCATTAGCAGGATTACGCTCAGCAAGGTAAGTAACAGTCCGGGGATGCTCCAGCCCAGCGTATCGTACAGTCCGTGAAGCGTGGCCGGAACGGCTACTGCCAGAAAATATAACGAACGCCGGTATTTTGGATACAGGCAGGCAAATGCGATGAAATATCCTGCCATTCCAGCCCAGACGGCGTGCAAAAACGGCAGACTCGTGAGCCTTGCCACGTTCATGAAAAAGGCGTCGGCATAACCCAGTTGCGTATTCACGGTCATTTGATACTGTACGCCTTCAAATACGCCGAAGGCAATGCCCGACATCAAGCCGTAGAAGACCATCGATTGCGGAATATACGGCTCTTTCGCCCTGTAAACGAGTAAGAGCAGGGGAATTGCCTTGGCAGCCTCCTCAAGCAGTCCCACCCCGAAAATGAATCCTGCCAGTCTCAATATCACCAGCTTGCTTTCCGTAAGACTGTACAGCAGGTTGATGCCGGGAAAATGGGGCAGATGCAAAATGTCCCATACGGTAAACACAAACAGTTGAAGAATAAAAAACAGGGCTATTGTTGTTTTCGTATCGATTTGCGGCGTTTTGAAGAAATAGAAGAAAAACAGTCCCCAGATAATTGAGAAATACAGGGAAATCACATAAAATGTAATAACCGGCACCGTAGAAAAAAGGCCGATCAGAAAGGCTGGCGAAAGTCCCAGCAGCGCCAGCCACAGCAGTCGGCTGTCCTTCATTATTTCCTTCCGCGAAAAAATCTGTTTAGGAACGATCAGTTCGCGTCCAATTGCCTTTAACTGTTGAATTACAGAGCCGGCATGTTTGATATTCGCTTTATGTCCACCGGCCTTCAAAAAGTATCCCACAGTATTTATACTGTTAGGATTACTTTGAGAATAAGCCTTGTCGTGGAGCAGGATTTTGCCTTCGTTTACATACCGCAGCAGGGTTTGTTCGTCGTAAGGCCCAAACGGCTGGTTATTTCTAATGATATAAATCATTATTCGATGATTTTACCTGTTGAGCCATTGCCTCAGCCATCGCGTCGCACTTCGCATAATCGTTGTCGGCAGGGATTCCTTTAAGCTCTACAGCTTCGGATACCTGTTCCCATTTTATGTCGGCAGCAAATTTCAGGAGATTTTTCACTCCTCCTCCATTCCAGCTGAATGTTCCGAAAATGCCTAATTTCCTGTTTCGCATACCCATGTGCAGTATTTCGCGGCACAGGTATTCCATTGGAGGAAACATTTCCGCATTGTACGAACAGCTTCCCAGAATCACGCCCCTGTATTTCCATATATCTCGGATAAGATAGGAAATGTGGGTTTTGGAAACATCGTGGATCTTTATGTTTTTGATGCCGGCTTCCGCAATTTTTCGCGCAACATAATCGGCAACGTTTTCGGTGTTTCCATACATGGATGCAAAAACAATGACAACACCTTCGTCGGCTTCATATTTACTCCACTTATCGTACCGGTCGATAATGATTTTGGGATTGCTGCGCCACACGGGACCGTGAGTTGAACAGATGCATTTAATTTCTACTCCGGCGAGTTTGGCGAAGGCTTTCTGCACCATCCCCGAATATTTTCCTACGATATTGGAATAGTATCTAAGCGCCTCGCCTTCGTAGGCATTGAAGTCAATTTCATCGTCAAAAATTCCGCCGTTCAACGTTCCGAAGGTACCGAAAGCGTCTCCCGAGAACAGGATTTTTTCCGTACTGTCGTATGTCATCATCGTTTCGGGCCAGTGAACCCAGGGCGTCATGATAAAACTGAGTTTGTGATATCCGAGGTCAATCACCTCTTTCTTGCCGACGTCCAGAAAATTGGACGCTGCGCCGAAATACGATTCAAAAATCCTTTTCGTATTTACGTTTCCTACAATCCTGACGTCAGGATATTTTTTCAAGAGACCGGCAACTTCACCGGTATGGTCGAGTTCCATGTGATTTATCACCAGATAATCGAGAGGCCGGCCATTGAGATATTTTTCAACGGTATCCAGAAAGCTCTGCCCTGCACAGAAATCAACAGTATCGATCAAAGCAGTTTTTTCGTCTGCAATGATGTACGAATTATAACATACTCCTTCCGGCAGTGGCCAGATATTCTCAAACAGGACTTTTCTTCGGTCATTAACCCCTATCCAGAATATTTTATCAGAAACTTGTATTTTACCAAACATATTTAACTATTTTTCTTTGATTAACAATTTTATTTTACGGGAACGGTTTTGAAGTCAAAAGCCGACACTTCCCTGTCGTTTGAATGGATTGAAATCCTGAATGAGTACTCCTTGCCTTTGTCAAACGACATCTTGCCCGGCAACATGAGAGTGGTCTTTTCATACGCTTTGAGAGCCGGAAGATTCGCATTTCCAATTTCGACTTTGCCTCCGTCCTTCTCAACGGCGATCTTCAATGTCGTTTCCTGCGAGGCGACCTGTCCGAAATTTCCGACTTCTATACTTAAATCAACGGCCTGAGGACGAACGGTGAAAATCGGCGCTCTGGCGGAAAGTATCGGCTCGATATAGTCTGTGCCGGGCAGACGGACATATCCGTAAAGCAATGACCCGGAGACTGTTTTTCCAATCAGTTTAGGCGCAAACTCGTCCGCTGTAATACCGTTTCCGACGGCGTCGAAAGTCACGATCAAGTCGTTGCCTGCCTTTTCAGTGTTTTTCACCCTGCATCCCCTGCCGAAATTCACTTCGGAAGAAGCGCCGAAACGTAACGACTGCAGGTCGATGTCGGTATGGGGATTAAAGCCTTTTTCGGCAAAAATCTTCAGTCTGATAGTTTTAGTAGTCGCAGTAACCGGCTGTTCGTTGAGTATGGCGAGCAGCAGTCCGGGATTGAGAGGGATGCTAATGTTTTTGGAACTGTGACGGTCATTGGGCTTGTCTTCCTTTTTCAGAGTATCGATAACGGCGAAATTTGCCTGTACAACACGCCCGTATTCATCCTGAAACACTTTCATACGCTCATATTTGAACCATTCTTCTATCCGTCCGTCCTCGTGTTTCGATATTCCCGGAATGTATGCTTCGCCCGGATCGACTACCCATTTCACGCCGTCTTTCGACCGGAGATAAAACGCAATACGTCCCAGCCAGTCATTGACAATCAAATGATACTGCACATGATCGCGCCATACTACGGGATCTTCAAACGCTCCTTCAACTGCAGGATATACCCGTTTATCGCTCAACTGTCTGTAGGGTGAAAGCCCTGTTTCGCTGATCCAGACGCCTCCTCCACGGTTAATCATCAGGAAGGAACCGTCTTCGCGTCGTGCAAATGTAAGGTTCGACAAGCCGTCGATAATTTTTCGGTCTCTCCTGTCGAAATCAAAACGTCCGTATGTCCACGGGCCACTGATTTTATTGGCAACATACCTTCCGCCCATCACATATATAACATATTGCCCGTCCTTAGTCTGGAAAATTTCGGGATTATGACCTTTTCCAATACTGTCCTTTACAGTGAAAGGGCCGACGGAATTGTCGCTCACAGCACGAAATACAATAGAATTAGGCCATTCGGCATGACCTTTGGGCGAGCTTTCTAACCATCCGCAAACAAAAAAATTATATTTGCCATCATCGTCCCGAAGGATGTTCCCTCCCCAGTATGAGTAGGTTCCATCTTCTATACCATTGTCGATATATCTGGGAACCGTCCCTTTAGCGCCCCATACGTCTCCAGACAGTTTGCCCTGCGGCATGGGCAAAAAACGGTCTAAAAATCGCGCGCCATACACTAAATTATTCCACTCGGCAGGACGAGGACGTTCCACTGCCTGGGAAAATAAATTCATATTGCAGGATATTACTGCAATTCCTGTTAATAATACTGTTTTGAAAAAATTATTCATCGTTGTTAATTTCTATTAATATAATTATCAAATCACGGCGCAAAGGTAACGCATATTTATTATATTGTGGTATTAAGGTATGCGAAATAAACAAGATATAACAGATATTTTTTAAGCGATTGTATTGCCGTCAGCTAAAGCTGACGGATAAGAAAATGCAGGACACAAACCCAAAGACAAGATGTACAAAAAGATGTACAAAAAGATGTACAAAAAGCTCCGTCAGCTAAAGCTGACGGCAATATTATATCACAAGAGATTAAGAGAACAGTCAATTTATTTCACAACAATTCCTTAGTCAGGACATAACAACAGTCGTCATAAATCGAAGCAATCC
>JAISDK010000192.1 GCA_031264875.1 Prevotellaceae bacterium | reverse complement strand
GGTTAATGTTACGCATGACATGTAATGTGCGCGGCATCGTTTTGTGAACCGTCGAAAATCAGTTTAGCCTGAAGGGCTTGATTTCCATAACCGCGGGTCATCGACCTGCGGTAGGGGCGGGGCTTGCCCCCGCCCTTGCCCCCACCCTTTGCCCCCGCCCCTGCTATCCGACATTGAGCGTCGATAACAGTCCTGCCTTTGACTGCGTCGAACTTACGTTTCGGGCGGGGGCAAAGGGCGGGGACAAAGGGCGGGGGCAAGCCCCGCCCCTACCGCGGGTCGATGGCCCGCGGTTATGAAAATCCGGCTTTTCAAACCACATGATGACATCTCACAAAAAGTAATGCGTAACATCAGTTAATGATTATTTTAATACCTGAGTTCGGGATAAGAAAAGATATAAATCATTACGAATCGGTTAGCTATTGCCCGTAGAGCATCAAACAATAGAAAAGGTCTTTTTCCCCTTGCAACCCCGTAGTGGCATAACCGTCAGATTAAGTGCAGAAAGCCTCTGTCTTCTACCCCGTTTCTTAACGAGGATGAGTATAGCTTCGTTACCGGGTTGTAACTAGACTAGTTACCGGGTTGTAACTAGACTAGTTATCGGGCGGTAACTAGTCTAGTTATCGGGCGGTAACTAGACTAGTTATCGGGCGGTAACTAGTCTAGTTACCGCCCGATAACTAGTCTAGTTACAAATTTGCCTGTTATATAGCTCGCCGGTAAACGCCAGCGAGCCTCGCCGCAGGACGTCGGCAAGGCTCGCTACAAAATCGACTGTCATTCTACTATTTTACAATCAAAGGCAGTTCGTAAGTAAGCGTGCGCGGATCGTTCAGCAATATATTACTGTTGGAATATTTCGTCACAATCTTCAGAGTGTACTCGCCGTTTGCCAGTGCAGGTACGCGGCAAGTGATTTTTTTCGGATCGTTCCGCGAAAGCGGCTGCGTAACCTGCGTTTCCGTGCCTGCCTCGTTCACGAAGAATATTCCGATACCTTCGCTGTCGGCAGGGATAACTCTGATTTTCACGCCGTCGATGAGTATGTCACCGTTGGGAGTAATTGTGCCGTCGATCTTGCCGGTAGTCACATCTGTTACCAGCCCGATACGTGCACCGCTGTCCTTGACGCCCAGTACTTCGACGCCCACTTCTTCTTCAAAAGCCTTGCGAAGGTCTTCGGTTATTGAACAGTCGCAGGTTCTTTTGTGTTTTTTTGGATCGAATGGCGCCGCCGAGCCAATCCAGTTTCCGGGTACGCGCGGAGTGATGTGACAGATTTCAGTCTGTACGCTGCACCCTTCCATCAGGCTTTGCTTGCGAACACGGTCGCCACGATTGAGCATGTCGAGAATGGACTCGTAATCCCATTCTGCTCCTTCGTCCTTAATAATCCGCGCAACGTCAGAGTTGTGCCGGGTTTTGCCGATAGTCGATACCTCGGCAATGAAATCATTCTTAACCTCTTTGGTTAAAAGGTTCGGTACCAGTTGAACCTTCCAGAAATGCTTAAATGCCATATTCATTAAGATATTAAAGTTTATAAATAGAAAATGTCGGCGCGAAAGTAATAATAATTTTGTAATTGATAATTGTTCATTTTTATTGTGTTTTTTTATTACTGTGCAGTTCAGGAATTTTCATGTACATTTGTCGCCGTTATTTTTATAAAAAATATGCAGTTAAATGAGAAGTTGTAAGTTAATTATGAAATACGTACCTGTATTCGGCATTTATTTTCTGCTGACGGCGTCGTGTAAACCTTCCGGCGACGGTTACGAACATGTTGCCGTGATAGATAAAAGCAGGCTTGTGAGTATCAACAAATATTTGGCTAATAAGGATTTTGATATTATGCGACATTATGTGAAACGGAAGTCATGGAAAATGTCTTTTTCCGGCGACGGCTATTTTTACGAAATACTTAACGAAGGCGAATGTCCTAAAATAGCGGACAGAAAGCAGGTTACTTTCGACGGCAGCATTTCCCTGCTGGACGGAACACGCTGTTATGATATAAAAAACCGCGTATTTGTTGTCGGAGGATCGGAAGAAATCCACGGACTGCACCATGCTGTGAAATATTTGGGCAATGGGGGGGAAGCGCGCTTTATTTTTCCTTCGCATCTGGCTTACGGAATCCAGGGCGATTTCAATAAAATCCCTTCACGAGCAATTCTGCTCTACAGCGTGCATGTCACAGATGTGAGATGAGCTTGATTGTGTTTTGAAGCAATAACCGGATTCTATACAGCTTATTTTGCAAACATGCTGTAGTACAGCTTGTCGAAAGTTCCGTTTTCACACATTATCATGAGCTCTTCCAGAATTTTGTCTTCCCCGTATTTGTCGTAAGGAGTTTTAAGGCTGTTGCCGAACAGCTGTGCCACGCCCTGCCAGAATACGGCTTTGAAACCGCCTTTAAATTCTTTCAGCACGGAGTATGAAGTTTTGCCTGTTTCCCTGTCGATCAGCTTTATGAGCATTCGTCCCTGTGAAATGGTCAGTTTTCTCAGGGGGGCTTCAAATTCGGAGAAAAGCTTTTTTTCGAGTTGCTTGACGATTGCTTTTTTCTCCCTGCTACTGCTGGCAGACTGATATTTAGTTTCAAGTTCAAGCATCATGAGCTTTGCTGTCTGTGAATAGGGATATACTTTTTTGAGATTATAGACTGTTCGTCTGAATTTTTTGTAGTCTTTCTTGTTTTTCCAGTGAATGATATATACAGGAGGCAGTGTTTCGATGTAAACCGTGTCGCAGCAGGGCGGCACAAATTCCGCTTTTCCTTCAGCGGCGCTGCAAATCACTGTAAATAAAACAAAGAGCCTCCTGTATATATTCATCGTTTGTAACCTGCGTCCTTACATGAAGTCGATACCGTTGTCTGCCAGCACATCCGAGATTGTCTGCTTTATAACATCCTCATTGTTTCGCGGACAAATCATAAGGACGTCGCCGGTATCAACAACAAGGTAGCTGTCAAGTCCTTTGATTACAATCAGCTTATTCGGATCGCTCGCGTCAATCATGCTGTTTGAGACGTTAGAGAGATAGGTTTTTGCATTTTTCACAGCATTTTCATTCCCGTCCCTGTCAAGATGCAGGTAAAGCGAGTTCCATGTTCCAACGTCCGACCATCCGAAATCGGCAGCAAAAACAAATACGTTATCAGCCTTTTCCATTACTCCATAGTCAATTGATATGTTGGCGCACTGCGAGTATGCCTCGAAAATAAAACTCTCCTCCTCCGGAGTGTCATATTTCTCCATGCCTCTCATAAATAGGTCTGCAATATCTGGCAAATGGAGAGCCAGGGCTTTTTGCACGGATTTCAGATTCCAGATAAATATCCCCGAATTCCAGTAAAATTCACCGCTTTCCACAAACAGCTTTGCCGTATCGACGTCGGGCTTTTCGGTAAACGTCCTCACTTTGCACACGGTGTTATTGCATCCCGGGGCGTCGTTTTTTTCTACCTGAATATACCCGTATCCCGTTTCAGGCCTTGAGGGCTTCAGGCCTACGGTGACAAGCGCGTCGCTTGTTTCGGCGTATGCCAGACCGTTGAGCATTACTTCCAGAAACTTGACGTCGTTGAAAATGATATGGTCGGAAGGAGTTACGATGACCTTGGCGTCGGGATTTTTTTTCATAAGCCTGTACGTAGCGTATGCAATGCACGGGGCTGTGTTTCGCCTCATCGGTTCGCATAGCACCTGACTTTCATCAATTTCGGGAATTTCTTCCAAAACCAGGCTTTTATAATCCGTTCCCGTAACGATAAGGAAGTTTTGAGCGGGGATAATTCTTGCAAAACGCTCGTATGTCTGCCGTATAAACGTTTTACCGGTGCCGAGTATGTCCAGAAACTGTTTCGGTTTTTTCGTTCTGCTCAGTGGCCAGAATCTGCTTCCGATTCCTCCGGCCATTATTATACAATAATCATTTCTATGCATTTAGTAAATTATTTTTTAATCTTATTTTAATAAACTGTATTATAATTAACCGGACAAAGGTAAGAAAAATCCGCAATTTAAGCCTTAACAGGGAAGGGTGGAGGAGCGGCGGTCAATAAATATTACTTACTTTTGCGCAAAAATTATGTGATGCATACAATGTTTACGCAAATCATTTCCCGTTCCCTTTCGGTTGCCGAGATACATGTATCAAAAACCGTTGACCTGCTTAACGGTGGCGCTACCGTTCCGTTTATCAGCCGTTACCGCAAGGAGATGACGGGAGGACTGGACGAGGTCGCCGTGAGTGAAATCAAGCAGCAGTATGAAAAGCTTTGCGAACTGGCAAAACGCAGGGAAACTGTTTTAAATGCAATTGAAACGCAGGGAAAGCTGACGCCCGAATTGAAGACTGTTATTGAAAACTGCTGGGACAGCACGAAACTTGAAGACATTTACCTGCCTTTCAAGCCGAAAAGACATACAAGAGCCGAAATTGCCCGTAAGAAAGGTCTGGAGCCTTTGGCAAAGATCATTATGGCGCAAAACGAGCGTAATGTCTATCACCGTGCCGAACAGTTTGTTGCCGGCGATGTGGAAAATGCGGACGCGGCGCTGCAGGGAGCGCGCGATATTATTGCCGAGTGGATTAGCGAAAATGAAGCTGCCCGGAACGTGATGCGGAATATTTTCGACCGTCATGCCTTCATCACTGCAAAGGTCATCGGGGGAAAGGAAAATGAAGGCGCCAAGTACCGCGATTACTTCGATTACAGCGAACTGCTTTCCAAATGCTCGTCCCACAGGCTTTTGGCGATACGGAGAGGCGAATCGGAAAAGATCTTGAGAGCCGGCATCTCGCCCGACGATACTTATGGAATCGAGGCGCTGACACGCCGTTTTGTGAAAGGGCGCACCGAATCGTCCGCTCAGGTCGAAATGGCTGTGTGCGACAGTTACAAGAGGCTGCTGAAGCCGGGTATCGAAACGGAATTTGCAGCACATTCCAAGGATAAAGCCGACGAGCAGGCTATCAAAGTGTTTGCCGAAAATCTCCGGCAACTGCTGCTTGCTCCCCCTCTCGGCCCGAAGCGGATAATGGGCATAGACCCCGGCTATCGTACCGGATGCAAGCTGGTCTGTATGGACGCCACGGGAAACCTTCTGCACAATGAGACTATATATCCTCATCCTCCGCACAGCGAAAAAAGCAGGGCGGGAAAAAAGGTCGTTTCGCTGACCGATGCTTATGCTATTGACGCAATTGCTGTTGGAAACGGTACTGCCGGACGCGAAACGGAACATTTTCTTGCAAATCTGCAATATAACCGTCAATTACAGATTTTCGCAGTCAGCGAAGACGGGGCGTCTGTTTATTCGGCTTCCAAAGTTGCACGCGAAGAATTTCCCGAATACGACGTCACCGTAAGGGGTGCCGTCAGCATTGGCCGCAGACTGATGGACCCTCTGGCTGAACTGGTTAAAATCGAACCCAAATCCATAGGCGTGGGACAGTACCAGCATGACGTTAATCAGGCAAAACTGAAGCAATCGCTGGACATGACTGTGGAAAGCTGTGTGAATCTGGTGGGCGTGAACCTGAACACGGCAAGCAAACACTTGCTGGCGTATGTCTCCGGCCTGGGTACTTCGCTAGCCCAGAACATTGTTGATTACCGCTCTAAAAATGGCGCCTTCAAAAGCCGTAAGGATTTGCTGAAAGTGCCTCGTCTGGGGGAAAAGGCTTACGAACAGGCAGCAGGGTTCCTCCGTATCCCGGATGCGGACAATCCTCTCGACAACTCGGCGGTACATCCGGAAAGCTACCATATCGCGGAATCCATGGCAAGAGATTTAAATTGCAGCGTGGCAGACATTATCGGGGGAAAAGCATTGAGAACAAAAATACTGCCGGAAAAGTATGCGACCGGAAAAACAGGCCTGCCTACCGTATTGGACATTATGGCCGAACTCGACAAGCCCGGACGCGACCCGCGACAGGGAATAAAAGTCTTTGAGTTTGACTCGAGTATAAGAGATATTTCTGACTTGAAGGAAGGACTGATTTTGCCCGGAATCGTCAGCAATATAACAAATTTCGGATGTTTTGTCGATATTGGAATCAAGGAAAAGGGACTTGTTCATGTTTCGGAAATGGCCGACCGCTTTGTGTCCGACCCTACGGAAATCGTTTCCATTCATCAGCATATAAATGTGAAAGTGCTGAGCGTGGACACTGAAAGAAAACGCGTGCAACTGAAATTAATGAACAAT
>JAISDK010000175.1 GCA_031264875.1 Prevotellaceae bacterium | reverse complement strand
CGGGTATAAGCCCGTCATTCGATTGTCCGCAGGCAAATATTATCCCGCAAATCGACATTAATAAGAAAATTTTTTTATTCATGATAATTTGATTTAAATTTTAAAGTCCTTAAGGTCTTAAAAAAGACCTTAAAGACTTTAATAGACAATGTCCCTTTCGGGACGCCGGGCTTTCACCGGCGTAACTCTTAATTTTCAGCTTCCTCCTGTCGCACGATGTTGAATTTGCGTGTGTGCTGACCATTGAAGCGTCCCTTGCCGTGCATTACGACGGTGGCTTCGCCGACTTCGACGTTGTTTTTGTAGGTAACGCTGAAATCGACGGCAAAGACGAGTTCCTCTCCGTCGTAGTACATTACGGGGATCGGCGTGATTGCCTTTCCGGTGTAAGTCTGCGAAGACAGAGGTTCAGTAACAGCCTCGGCAATGTTGATTTTGGCGGGCGAGAGCGCCGAATACTTTCTGCGGATGTCGTTCACCCCGTTGAAGAGCTTTACGAGCGCATCCTGCACGGGTTCGGTGTTGACGGCACGCGCCGCGAGGTCGCATACGGCGTTATAGTCTGCCGCAACAATGTCCCGGAGATCGGATGCCGCAGGCAGGTCGGCGACAGACTCCGCGAGCCTCTGGTTGTAGAGGTTCAACAGCGTAGCGTTCTGCGTCGGGAGCGCGGCGAAGAGGTCGGCGATTGCGAGCGTCTGTGCAGCCTGCTGCAGAGCAGTGTCGGCCGAATAGCGCACGAGCATTTCGCCTGTCATTGAAATCTGGCTCAGGAGCGGCTGTTTGTTGACGTCCCAGAACGGTTTCATGAAATGATCAAGGATTGTTCCTGCGGAGGCCTTGGCGGCAACGGTACTCATGTTGCCTGTCTTTACCGACCGCTTGATATCCTCTATCGTAGCGTCGCAGACGTCATTCGCCTGCTTTATCGGACCGGTGAACAGACTGCTGTGCGATCTGTCCATTTCGGTCTTCATTACAGTGTTGTCGGCGCGCAGCTTGGCAATCTTCTTTATGCCCGTATCGCCCAGAAGCGATGCCTGCGGTTCAACAACAAGCAGAGTCTCGTCCACAAGACCTGCGAGATTTGCCAGTTTCAAGTCACCGGCACGTAAATGAAATAATTCAAATTTACTCATACCTTTTATTGTTAATAATTAAAAAAAATATAAAATACTAAATTTTCAGACTTGTTTTGTCCTTTGCGCTTGAGCGCAAACCATTTTTCCAGCTGATTTTGTCCTTCGCGCTTAAACGCAAAGCATTTTTCCGAACGGTTTTGTTCTTCGTGCATGTACAATTTCATCGTGTATGCTCTTTTTCCGTTACAGTTTCTCAGTACATTTTTTTTCATATCCAATTTTAGATCTTCCTTTATTCATCTTTTTCTAATTTCGCGATAATGTCGGATACTTCTTTCTCTGTGAGATCTGTAAACGCAGCAATCTGTGAGATATTTGTATTATATTTATGACAGTTCCGAACAAATTTGATCAGATTTTCTTTCCTGACTCTTTCTTCCACATAACGCAATGAACTGATTACGTCATCGTATTCCAAAACGCTTTTACCGTATTCTTTCATATCTTCCTTTTTTAGTTTATTTATTTTTGCATATTCATATAATTCATCGAATATCTTTTCATTCAGTTTTTCCGGACGTTCGGGTAACTTTTCCATGTTTTTTAAGGAATAGATCCATTTGTCCACCGCAGTTTCCAGTCCGTCTTCCGTTTTTGTGAATTTCGGCAATTCTATTGTTACCGCTTCCCATTTGTCGGTCAGGACAGTCTCTGCTTCCTGTCGTACTATTTTTATGCGCTCCATGACGATATCTCTGGCTTTTTCTTCAGGAAACATAATATTATCCAGAATACAGATCATATACACTCCCCTGAGGGCATAGTCCCACGGAACCCTTATTTCTTCTCCCGCACTGTTGATCAGGTTTATCAGACCCTTCGGCGCCTGAGCGAGTACCGGATAACTCATGTAAAACACTATTCTGTCGGCAAAATGCACCTGTGGCGAAGCCTGCATCTCCACGATAAACCGTTCTCCGTTTTCAGTCGTGCAGTAAACATCATATACCGCCTTGCGGTTTTCCTCAATATAACCCAGCTGTTCAGCAGGAAGATATTCTATCTCTACAATATCCCTGTTCAGAATTGCATTCAGAAACCCGATCAGCAGTACTTTATTGCCAAATATCTTTTTGAACCCGAAATCCGTCTTTATATTCATAAAAACCGGTGTCTCGATACTTTTAGATGCTTTCGTCTTCCCTGTATCCTTAGCCATGTTCTTAAACTTTAGCACGTAAAATTATACACTTTCCCTTAAATACACAAAATTAATTATTCATCCTGCGGATTATTCATCGTTACAAACCTGTATTTACCCGACACAGCCTGTACCGCGGCATATCCGTTTTCGAAACCTTTCGGCGTAAGACCTTCGGCTCCGTTCAGCAGGTTGCCGCTTTCGGTAACTTTGTCGGGATGCGAAGCGGGAATATACACAGTTGCCGAAGAGTTGGGCGGCACTGTTACCGACAGGATTATCTCGCTGCCTTTGCGTTCCCAGCGGCTTACGATGTCGCCGTAAGGAGAAGCTACCGACGCCTCGGCAAAATCGACTTCGTCAACAATGCAGGGCTTGATGGTGAAATGACTGTATCCGTCGCTGTCGGGCTGGATACCGCAAAGTCCTTTGGTAAACCATCCTGCGACGCCCGTGTAGCAGGTATGAATCTTGCTTGGCACATCAATTTTCCAGTCTTCGGGCCAGGTATTTTCGCCCTGTTCGATGAAATATCCGTAACCTGGAAATGTCGTTTTGTTCATAATCTTCGCCGTAGTTTCGCCCTCTTCGGGATGCGCAACAAGATATTTCAACAGGACGGTCAAGCCTGAACTGCCCATGTCAAAATACGGATGTTCGCCGTTCAAATCGTCATGGATATACGCCTCAACCTTCGCGCGCTCGCTTTCGACAGTTACTCCGGTGAGCAGCGCAAAAGCGTTTTGCACCTGCGTTCCGTCGCAATAAGTCGCGTTATCTCCCCTGTAAAATTTTGCATGAATAGCAGGACGCAGCTTTTCGAGCCGTTCTCCATACAGAGCAGCGTCGTCGTCCCTGCCGAGCAGTTTTGCAAACTGAATAAACGTTTCCAGATTCATGGCATACACGCAATTGTTGAAATAAACCGCCTGAACGGAACTGCCAAATTCGCTGCGGGAATGTGGCGCGAGCCAGTCGCCGAGAAACTGACCTTTATTGTGCTGACGATACTGTTGCAGCAAACTGTCTTTCGTATTTGCGTGAAGAAATTCGAGCCATCGTTTCGCAGTCGGATAAACCGTTTCAATAACTCTCCTGTCGCCATAGTGCTGATAGTGATGCTGTGCGACATTCATTCCGGCGCTGCTCCACATCGCGCCGCCCCAATGAAAATTGTTTGGCTGCGGCGCAGTGTGCCGTCCCCAGCCGTCATCCATCTGGACGTCGCACCAGTCGCGTACGACTTTTCGATAATACGCGCCCGCGTCAAGATTCGGAAGACCAAGTCCCCACGAACATGCCGTCGCAACTTCCCCGTAACCGCAACGTTCCCGATGCGGACAGTCCGAAGTGTAACCCTCCTGCGTGTTCGCAAAAAATGTCCATATATCCGTTTCGTAAATCTTATTAAACAAGTCGTTGGAGCTTGTGAAATGACCCGTCCGCTTCAAGTCGGTACTCACGGCGTAAGCGGTGCAATTTTCCAAAACAGGAGGCTGCTTCAAGCCTTCGAGATTCGCATAACGCCCCGCAACATAATTGAAACGGTTTTGAAACGTCTCGCCGTCTTTACCTGACGAAACGAAGAAGTTACGGATATTGAAATCGCACATAGTTTTCTCGTCGTCGGCAGAACCGATCGTAACCGTATCGCCGGCAGAAAGTCCGCGAAACCTGATGTTCAGCCATCCGGAAAAGTTCTTGCCGAAATCAATTTTGTATTTGCCATCGCCGAGATCAGTGATTTTCTTTGCCGCAATCGTTTCAATAATGCGCGAGGGCGGAATGTCCTGCGCAACGAGTTCAACGTCGTAGTCTTGTGTTGCAGCGTTTTTCCATTGGGAATCGTCAAAACCAGGTTTGTTCCAGTCCGGATTTTCGTTGCGCGCGTCCACAATCTCGCCGCCGTTATTATTGAACGAAAAAACTGGCCTGATATCTTCACTGCTGCTTACGGCACAGCGCCACGACGCATCCGAATTGAGCGTCGCTTGATTTTCGGCGTCGAGACCGTCGGCCTTCACCCGCAGAAGCGGCACAAGCTTAAAGCAGTCATAACTTGCCCAACCGGGCGCAAACCAGACGGCAACCGTATTGTCTCCCCGTTTCAGAAATTTGGAAACGTCGTAAGTAACATAAAAGAGACGTTTTTGAAAATCCGTCAAGGCCGGCGCAAGTACACTGTTGTCGGCTTTTTTGCCGTTGATGTAAAGCTCGTGATGTCCGAGCGAGGCGACATGTATAAAGGCGCCGTCGGATACAGCATTGAGTTTAATGTTTTTCCGAAACCATATATGTTTCGTATGCGGAGCGTCGGGATGACGTATCCACGAGGCGACGTTCCATTCGGCAGGATCGAGAACGCCGGTTACAAAACGTGCCGGCTTGCTCCATCTCGAAGGCTTGCCGTCTTTGTCATACACCATTACTTTCCAGTAATAAGCGCTGCCCGATTGCAGTTTCTTTCCTTCAAAGGGAACTAAAACCGACTGCGAAGAGCTTACCTTTCCGCTGTTCCAGACGTCGGCGTCGGGTTCCGTAAGTTTTTTGATACTGCTTGCCACCAGGATGTTGTAAGCTGTCTGGCGCTGTCCTCTCACATGTTTGGGATCATGCAGCTGCCACTCGAAACGGGGCGCGGAGACGTCCATGCCAACCGGTTCAGTTTGATATTCGCATTGAAGCGTCGAGGGGACAAGCCCGTTACCCGACTGTTCGCAGGAAGAGATGATTGCGCATATTAACGCTAATAGAAAAATGTTTTTAATCATATTATATCCAATCTTTTATATTTATTCAGGCTGCAAACTTACATAAAAAATTGAAAGTCGAAAACTGCCTTTTCCGAATTGTCGGCAGATGAATAGCATTTGGCGTATTTCGATAATTGCAGCCTGTTCGTTACCGACGGAATCATCTGTAAAAAAAGCATTACAGTAAGATTTTATAAAAAAAATATTGCTGTCATTGAATTATTTTTACCTTTGCGCGTTAGATTAAGTAATTATATACATTATATTAATGGATAAAAGTATAGAGAATAAAATTAAGCAAAATGAAGCAGACGAAACAAAATTGATTGATACTGTCGTCTTTGCGATGAAAGATAAAAAATCGGAAAATATAGTACATCTCAATCTGGATAAACTGTCCAAGTCTGTTTGCAGTTCATTTATTGTGGCGAATGCCGACTCTACAGTTCATGTAAAGGCAATTGCCGACAATGTTGAAGAAGAGGTATTAAAACAACTTAATGTAAAAGTATGGAGACGGCAGGGCGATGAAAATGCCTTGTGGATAATATTAGATTACGGTTCGGTGGTTGTACATGTTTTCCAGACAAATTGCAGAAAACATTATGCTTTGGAAGACTTGTGGGCAGACGCGGAGACTGTTAAAATTTCTGAAGATAAAATTGCATAATACAGTGACATGGAAAATCAGAACCAAAGAGTAAATAAAAGCCCCAAAAGATTCAATCCTTATTGGTTCTATGCGCTTTTAGGGCTGATGATAGTAGGCGTCTATCTCTTCAATAATGGAGACGGGCCTGTTGAAACACAATGGAATGATGTGCGCACGAAAATGCTGCCCGATGGCGACGTCGAAAAAATAACGGGCGTACTCAGCAACGGCAAATTTGAAAGAGTAGAGATAGAACTGAAAAAAAACAGGTTGGATAAATATTCCGACAAGATAAATGTTAAATCCAACTACAAAGGACCTCAATTCTATTTTAAAGTACCATCGGAATGGGATGGCGAAAATAAAATCGCAGAAGCACAGGAAAATATAGAAGAACAAAAGAGAATCCCCCTTTTGTATAACGAAGAAAGAAACTATTTCGGACGTATATTGGAATTTCTTATGTTTCCCCTTATACTGTTGCTGTTCTGGTTTATAATGTTTCGTGGAATGGCACGCGGCGGCGGCGGTGGCGGCATATTCAATGTAGGCAAATCGAAAGCGCAGCTTTTTGATAAGGATTCCGAATCGACAAAAATAACATTCAACGATGTAGCCGGTCTGGAAGAGGCAAAGGTGGAAATAATGGAAATAGTTGATTTTCTCAAAAATCCGAAAAAATACACCGATTTGGGAGGGAAAATTCCGAAAGGCGTTTTGCTTGTCGGCCCTCCGGGAACAGGAAAAACATTGCTGGCTAAAGCTGTAGCAGGAGAGGCCAACGTCCCATTCTTCTCAATGTCGGGTTCCGACTTTGTTGAGATGTTCGTAGGCGTTGGAGCTTCGCGTGTTAGAGACTTGTTCAGGCAGGCAAAAGAAAAGTCGCCATGCATTGTGTTCATCGACGAAATCGACGCAGTGGGAAGAGCGCGTGGCAAAAATGCAGGATTTTCGAGTAACGACGAAAGGGAAAATACTTTGAACCAGCTGTTAACCGAAATGGACGGCTTCGGAACAAACAGCGGAGTTATTGTGCTCGCTGCCACTAACAGAGCCGATATACTTGACAAGGCGCTGATGCGTGCCGGACGTTTTGACAGGCAAATATATGTGGATCTCCCCGAATATAAGGAGCGGCTGGACATATTCAAAGTCCATCTGCGCGCTCTGAAACTGGATCCCGACTTCAATATAGATTTTCTTGCACGGCAAACACCGGGATTTTCAGGAGCAGATATTGCAAATGTCTGTAACGAAGCTGCCCTGATTGCGGCAAGAAAGGACAAACAGACAGTTGATAAGCAGGATTTTCTTGATGCAATCGACAGAATAATCGCCGGACTTGAGAAGAAAAGCAAGTTAATCAGCAAAGAAGAGAAACGTACAATTGCTTTCCACGAAGCAGGACATGCAACCGTCAGCTGGATTCTCGAACATGCAAATCCTCTTCTCAAAGTCACTATTATCCCGCGAGGACGATCGTTAGGAGCAGCGTGGTATCTTCCTGATGAGAGACAAATTACAACAACCGAGCAGATGATGGAAGAAATGGCGGCTACCCTGGGCGGACGTGCTTCGGAAGAACTCACTTTCGGAAAAATATCGACAGGCGCCCTAAGTGATTTGGAAAAAGTGACGCGGCAGGCATACGCTATGGTTGCATATTTCGGAATGAGCGAAAAAGTCGGAAATCTTAGCTATTACGATTCTTCGGGACAATCGGAATACAGCTTGTCCAAGCCTTATAGCGAAAGGACGTCGGAACTTCTTGACGAAGAAGCTAAAAAATTCATCGACGTTGCCTACGACATGGCAAAAACAGTGCTGATTGAAAATAAAACAGGTCTCACAACCCTGGCAGAACTGCTCCTGGAAAGAGAAGTGATTTTTAGTGAAGACTTGGAAAAGATTTTTGGAAAAAGAAAAAATAATAGACTGGAAGAATTGGGACTAACGGAACCGGCTCAGGAAGAAAACAGCAAGCCTGATTCCACCGAATCTCGAGAATCTGCAAAATAAAATGAGCAATTTAGTAATACGTACAGTCAGCGGTGTAATATTCTTGTGCATATTACTGTCAGGAATAATATTTCATCCTTTTGGATACGGGGTTATATTGCTGACGATCATCATCACGGGACTGCATGAGTTTTACAGGATGATTTTACCCAAACCGTTTTTTATAAGAAAAATGCTTGGCTATACGATAGCAGTAGCGTTATTTGTACTTTTTTATCTCAAAGGTTTTGGATTGCTTGGAACCGGAAATTATTTTTGGATTTTAGTTATTCCTGTCGCCGGAGTATTTATTGCCGAGCTTTATTCGTTGTCCCAAGCTCCGTTTTTGAATATCTCCGGCGTACTTGCAGGCGTGATATATATCGCTTTGCCTTTTTCGCTGACAACGGAATTGACTATGCATGAAGGCAATT
>JAISDK010000118.1 GCA_031264875.1 Prevotellaceae bacterium | reverse complement strand
TGATATTTGCCGGATCATATCCGTCAAATAATATCTCGTCGCTGACAACAATCGGCTTCAGCACGTCTTCCATACTGTTGCGACGCCGGATAAGATCTATCAGAAAAGTCGGTGTGCCGGTACTAAACCAATAATTGCCGAAAACCTGTCTTTTAAAAAAGTTCATTGTCGAAAACGGATTGTAGATAGCTGTTTTTCCATCCCATGTGTAGCCGTTGTACCAGTATTGGATTTGCTCCAGCAGATACTCCCTTGTCATTTCCAGATATTCGGCGGCGCGGTCGATATATTCCGAAAAATTACTTTCCAGCTCTTCCTGCGTATATCCACATATTGTTACATATTCTCTGTCTAAAGTAATATCCTGCGGGTTGTTCAATGCCGAAAAAATCGACAGCCCTGAAAATTTCGACACGCCGGTAAGTAAAACAAACTGCAAATATTCATCCGAACTTTTCATTACCTGATAGAAATCATGCACGTCTTTTTTAATCGTTTCCAAATAAGAATCGCTGATATGAGCGGTAATCGGTTTATCGTATTCGTCAATCAATATGATTACATCTTTGCCGGTTTTTTCATGTAATGATTCGATCAAATCACTAAAACAGTCAATTGCAGATTCGGCAATTAAGGTAATCCCATAACTTCGAGCATTTTTTTTCAGGTGAAACATCAAACTTTTTTCCATTTTTTCCGGCGTTGAATGGTTTATCCCCGCCCAGTCGATTTTGATAACCGGATATTCCTCCCATTCCCACTTGTCGTAAATGTAGAGACATTCGAACAGGTTTTTCTTTCCCTTGAATAAAGCTTCAAGGGTACTTACCAGTAACGATTTCCCGAACCGGCGGGGACGTGAAAGAAAGTAAATCCTTCCGTCCGTAATCATCCTGTAGATATCTTCGGTTTTGTCCACATACAGGCAATTTCTGCTGCGTAGCTTCTCGAAAGACTGGGTATCTAATCCTAACTGTTGCATGACTTATATTTTTTTGACTGTTATACAATTGTAAAATCCTGGTGCAAAGATAATCATTTATCAATATTTTGGTGCGAGCCATAGGCAAGGGTAGATACTCGCTTATTCTGTTTCAAATTCAAAGCTCCACGCATATTCGCAGGGACGGTTTTCGGGCGTTTGCAGGACGTCGGGGATTTCGATTTTGACGCCGCCGTCGCTGATGGGCGACCATTTCAGCAGTTTACCATATCCCAGCAGTCGCATTTTGCTTTTTTTTCCGAGCGTCACGGAAGGGATTATCACTTCCCTGTCCGGGAATGTTTCGACAAAAGCATATACCCGTTTGTTGTCCTTGCTGCGGGTGAAACGAATGTCGCCGGATTTCCATACATCACGGACGCGATCCTGTCGAACTTGTTCGGCTGTCGGTTCATTCTGTGCAATGCCTGTCGCTGTTGTACCGAATAAAAGAATAATGATTATAAACTTTTTCATTTTTAGAATAATTTTATTATACGTAGAGAAGCAAAGAATAACGGAACTTTTGGAATTCTTTGGAATTTTCCTTCCTGGAGTCTCTGACATGAAAAATTCGACCGAATTTTTCGTTTTGGAGTCTCTGTCATGAAAAATCCGGTCGAATTTTTTGCCCGTGTGCTGTATCGGATAATTTTTAATTTTCAATTCTGAAAGTCCATGCGTGTTCGCAGAGACGGTTTTCGGGCGATTGCAGGATGTCGGGGATTTCGATTTTGATACCGTCGTTGCCGACAGGTTGCCATTTCAGCGGTTTACTGTAGCCCAGCAGTCGAACCTTGCTTTTTTTCGCGGACGTCACGGAAGGAATGATTAACTTCCTGTCCGGGAATGTTTCGACAAAAGATGTTCTGCTAAGCATAAGTTCTATTTTCAATTATTTTGCCTGCCCCAAAAGATAATCGACCGTGTTGAACATCAGGTTGCGGAAACTTTCGATTTTCCAGTCGTCCCAGTGTCCGAGCGAAGTGTAGATGACATTGCTGCCGTTGAGCCAGAAGACGGGTTCGAGCGGTTTGCCGGGATTTGCACCCGTCAGCAGCACCTGCGCGCTGTCGGAACGCAAAGGCGCGCACTTGTACAGCCAGTTCAGACTGTTGAACGTTTTGACGCCTTTCAGCAATGGATGGTTTTCCATGCCCGGCACGATGGCAATATCCGTACCTTCCTTGAGATGCGCGTAATGTCCGTGATAGTTTCCGCCCCAGACGTCTTTGTCAAGTTCGGTCCACTGCTCCAGAAATCCGGAAGCTTTTTCGGCAGCCTCCACAATGTCGCCACCTTCGCGGGGAACATTTCCGTTAGCGTCGAAAGCCACTGCCGAAGTACGCAGTCCCAGCACCGGGTGTCCCGAAGAGATATACTGCCTGATCACCGCCAGTTTCTCCGGTTCGAGAGCGCGGCGGCGAATAAACAGTACAGCCATGTCGGCGCCGTCGAGAATCTGAAGGTTTTCGAGATTGTGCCGTCCTGCGCCTTCCATTCGCGGAACGCCCAGTGCAAAATCGCAGTGAATGTTTTTCAGCGTCAAATCGCGAGCAAACTCCGGCAGGCAGCGGTTGGCGTGATATTCGCCTTCCGCCGTCAGAAAGGCGATGCGTTTGCGGCGGTCGCCGGAGAAGACAAACTGCTTTTTGCCGGTAAAGTCAGTGGAAACAATCGAGGGACAAACGTATGATTCAATATACTCAATCATCAA
>JAISDK010000066.1 GCA_031264875.1 Prevotellaceae bacterium | reverse complement strand
ACCCTGTGAGATACATACGATTTCCTTTCCAGATTTTTTATTGTGGAAACAAGCGTATTGTAATGCGGTACCGGGTCGGAATGGTTTTCCAAAAAATTACGGACGGCTCCACTGCCTGTCCGCCAGATAGCCAGCATGGCTTCCTGCTCCTGTTTTGTCAATTTTTCTAAACTTGTATTCATATCACTACGATTTTTACGCAAAAGTACGAAAGTTTCGGAGATGGCAGCAAATTTTTTGACAAAAACTTTAAATTATTTTTAAAGATATTAAAAACCAGCGAGTAACAAATGGATTTTTTTTGATTCTTTTCCCGATATTTTGGAATATGTCAGAGTAATTACGAAAAATTTGGGGTGAAATGCTTGTTAAACGACATTGAGCGCATTCTTAAATATATTTTTTATTAATAACTGATGTTACGCAGTACTTTTTGTGAGATGTCATCATGTGGCTTGAAAAGCCGGATTTTCATAACCGCGGGTCATCGACCAGCGGTAGGGGCGGGGCTTGCCCCCGCCCTTTGTCCCCGCCTTGAAACGTAAGTCCGACGCAGTCAAAGGTAGGACTGTTATCGATGTTCGACGTCCTGCCTTTGACTGCGTCGAACTTACGTTTCAGGCAGTATCACAAGTCGACGGCTAGTCCGCGGGTCGATGACCCGCGGTTATGGAAATCAAGCCCTTCGGGCTAAGCTGGTTTTCGACGGTGCACAAAACGATGCCGCGCACATTCCATGTCATGGCACATTACATGTCATGCGTAACATGAGTTATTAACATAGCCGACGGTTTTAACCGCCGGATGTATTGGATGTTGATTTTGCGACAGTAATGTTTTGAGGTATGATTTTCATAAATCGCTATATATTATATATAAAGCATTACCTGCGTCAAGAGTTATGAACATTATATAATTTCTTGTTATACGTTGTGCGGCACACAAGAAAAAAACCGGTTATTTACCGGTTTTTTTTCTTTGAGTAGCGGAGGCAGGACTCGAACCTGCGACCTTTGGGTTATGAGCCCAACGAGCTACCAACTGCTCCACCCCGCGATTTAACGGCACAAAAGTACTGCCTTATTTTTATATATGCAAATTTTTATTCAACAAATTTTACGTTAACGAAATTCATGTCCTATAAATTACACTGTTCAAGTGTATTGCAATATATTTTTTTTACGAGTCTGGCCGTATCATCCCAGCTGAATGAATTAACTTCTTCCAGACCGCTTCTTGTTATCATATTATTAAGCCCCTTGTAGGTCAGAAGCGCGTAGATAGCATCTGCGAGGGCGTTTACATCCCAAAAGTTTACTTTGATAGCATGTTTCAATACTTCCGATACGCCCGACTGTTTCGAGATAATCACCGGAACTCCGGAACGTATGGCTTCCAAAGGCGAAATACCAAAAGGTTCGGATACCGAAGGCATCACATAAACGTCGCTGTATGAATACATTTTATCGACATCGTCTCCCTTAAGAAAACCGGTGAAATGAAACCGGCTGCCAAGGTTCAATTTGGCGACCCGTTTAACCATTCTGTTCATCATATCGCCGCTTCCTGCCATGACAAAACGCACGTTGGGAAGCCGTTTGGCAACTTTATTTGCAGCTTCGATAAAGTATTCGGGACCTTTCTGAAATGTTATGCGTCCCAAGAAAGTAACAACTTTTTCGTCGGTGGTACGGGTTACTCTTTTTGCCGCTTCCTTTGAAAAATCTACAGCATTATGAACGGTAAATATTTTTGATTCCGGTATATTGTACTTTGTTATCACAATGTTACGGGTAAGATTGCTGACTGCCATAATTACGTCGGCCTCTTCCATTCCAAGCTTTTCCAAATCGTACACTGGCTGATTGACCGATTCGCCGCTACGGTCGAACTCGGTAGCATGTACATGTATGACCAGTGGTTTGCCGGATATTTTTTTTGCGACTATTCCGGCTAAATACGTTAGCCAGTCATGAGCATGAATAATGTCAAAGTCGTTTTCCCTTGCTATCGTTGCGGCAACCATGGCATATCTCGCAACTTCTTCCATTAAATTTGTACCGTATTTTCCTGAAAATGTATATTTTTCACCCAGATACGAAACAGAAGACTGCTTTTGCAGGCTGTCGGCTCTCAACTGTTCGTAATCTTCGAATCCCAGATAAGGAATAAGGCTCGAAGAAACGGACATGAAATTTACTTTATCCCAGTAATTTTCCGAAAAAACATCCATTTTGGATACTATATCACTGGCATTTATAATGCGTCCTATGCTCGAATCTTCGTCTCCCGAAGCCTTTGGCATAACAAATAAAATCTCAACTCCCGACTTTGCGAGACCTTTTGTTAAACCATAAGACGCTGTACCCAAGCCTCCTGAAATATGTGGCGGGAACTCCCAACCGAACATTAATGCTTTCATATTCTATATTCTAAATATTTTGCAAAGATAAAAATAAAAACTTAGATAGATAACGTAATTTTTTTTTTTTTGTTTTGCAATTTGAATTTTTTTAATTCACATAGAATACATTTCCCGTATGCCGGAATTTTTATTTTATCCGCTTCGCGGATTTATCATTACCTTTGCACCGTTTTGAATATAATGAATAGCTTAATTTTTTGTAGATTATGTATCTTTATGATCTTATCGCTCAAGGCGAACACGAAACACTGGAATTTAAGTACGAGGTAAACAGTCCGGGAAAGATTGCGCGTACATTAGTGGCTTTTGCCAATACCAGCGGCGGACATTTACTCGTGGGAATCAAAGACAACGGAGCTGTTTCGGGCGTTTCTGCGGACGAAGAATATTATATGGTCGAAAGCGGAGCAAAACTATATTCCAGACCTGAAATCGATTTTGAAGTTAAAATACATCCGGTACAAAACGGCAAGCATGTGCTGGAGTTTATCATAGAGCCGAGCATATCGAAGCTGCACATGGTTGTTTGTCCCAACAAATCGCCGGAAGTATATGTCAGGGTGCATGACGAAAATATTATTGCTCATCCGGTATGGATTAAGGTTCAGCAAAAATTGAAGTCTCCCTGCACAATAAAATATACCGATAATCATAATAAATTACTGGCATACCTTAAAGATAACAACGCCCGGACTCTGGAAACTATTATGAAAGAGGTCTTTCTTTCGGAAAAGGAGGCTATGGAAATCATTGCCGACCTTGTTGTATCCAATATTATGAAAATAGAAATGACAAATTCGAGTTCCGTCTTTAAACTGAAACAAGTGTAAACACATCAAACATTTAGATTTTAATATAATAATATTCAACAATGAAAAGCGGTATTTTATTTTTACTTGTAATCGTCTGTAGTTCCACAGTATCGGGACAATCATTCGAGCAGACCAAAAGCGAACTGTCGAAACTTATGACAATGGCGGCGGAAGAATACGATTACGCTAAAAAACAGGAATATGTAACGTCTTTTTCAGCACTGCTGGAAAAAACACTGAAGACACCCAACTCTCTCACTCTGACATTCGACAGTATTCCTTATCTCAAGACAATTTCCTCAAAAGACGGAATATTGCGAATATTCAGCTGGGGAATGCCTGGAGGAGAAGACGAATATTTGTACTACGCTATAGTCCAGAGACGTATGGGGGATGCAAAAAGTCCCTTATCCGATGTTTACAGATTGAATGACGTCAAACAGGATGTTCGTAAGCCCGAAGAAGAAATCTTGCATTACCCCAGCTGGTACGGCTGTCTGTATTACGATATTATTGAAACACAGAACATGGGCAAAACATATTATACTCTTCTGGGATTCGATTTCAACAATGGGCTTTCGCATAAAAAATATATAGATGTCCTCACATTCAATCCACAGGGAATACCATCGTTCGGCGCTCCGATTTTTGTTGATAAAACAGGCATAAGGAGCAGGATAGTATTCGAATATTCGGCTAAAGCGGTGATGCATCTGAAATATCACTCCGATTTGAGTAAAATTGTTTTCCACTGGTTATATCCTATTGTTCCTGAAAAAAGAAACGACAAATCGTACTATGTTCCCGACGTGACATACGATGGGTATGAATTTAAGCTCGGAAAATGGATGAAAGAGAAACAAATACTTATTAAAAAAGACAGGTTTAAATGAATATAAAAGAGCTGTATGCAATTTTCAGAGATTATCCGGCTGTTTGCCTGGACAGTCGCAATATCATTCCCGACTCCGTGTTTTTTGCCTTGAAGGGTGAAAATTTCGATGGAAACAGATTCGTCAGGCAGTCTTTGGATAGCGGGTGTGCCTTTGCTGTATCCGATAATATTGAAAACGAGGGGATACATGGATGCGTTATCGTCGAAAACGTTCTGAAAACCTTGCAGGATCTGGCGGAATATCACCGTATGGAATTTGATATTCCTGTTTTTGCAATAACGGGAACAAACGGAAAAACAACTACAAAAGAACTTGTTAACGCCGTGTTATCTAAAAGATATGACACGGTATGCACTGCAGGCAATTTGAACAATCACATCGGCGTGCCTTTAACTTTGCTGAATATCAATGACGATACCGAAATTGCCATAGTAGAGATGGGCGCAAATCACCCCGGAGAAATCGCAACGCTTTGCGAAATTGCCCATCCTGAAATTGGACTGATTACCAATATTGGCAAAGCTCATCTCGAAGGATTTGGTTCTGAAGAAGGTATAAGGAAAACCAAAGGTGAACTGTATGATTATATGGAAAAAAACAATGGTGCAATTTTCTACAATTCGGACGACAAAACTATTAAATCGATGGCGGAAAGGACACAGGGAACGACTCTTGTGAAATACGGCAAAACTATTATGGGTGCAAAAACCAGCATGATTAATTCCCTGCTTTGTTTTTCAACTGTAGAACCGGATTTGCTTATTAAAACATGTCTGGCAGGAGAATACAACCTGAATAATGCACTGGCTGCCATAATTGCAGGTAAATATTTCGACGTGTCCGATACGGATATTACTGCTGCCCTGACAGAATACAAACCGACCGCCAACCGTTCTCAACTTATTGAAACTGCATCGAATATGGTTATAATGGATGCATATAACGCTAATCCTTCAAGTATGGAAGCTGCCATAAGCAATTTTGCACAGCTTGAAGCCGAAAACAAGCTGTTAATACTCGGTGATATGCTGGAACTGGGCGATGATTCGCTTGCCGAACACAGGCGAATAACGGAGATTATTAAAAATCACGGATTGTGGAAAAAAGGAAAAGTTATCCTGATTGGTCATACTTTCAGCAAGTTGAAAGAAGATGGCGCTATTTATTTCGCTACTAAAAATGAAGCGGAAGAATATATTAAGAATCAGAATATCAACTCACACATGATTTTAATCAAAGGTTCCAGAGGAATAGGACTTGAAACCCTGCTGGAAAACGTTGAATGACCTGTGTCGTCTGCATGCCTGATGAAAACGATATTTTGGAGTACACCCGAATACTGTCACAAATTTTCCGTTTTTAATTCTCGATTTTCAATTCGTTAAGAATAGTGCGATACTTATCATTTAGCCGGCTCAATATTGTTTTGTAATCGGCTTTATTTTTCATATCGGATTGCAACTCGAAATAATACTTAATCTTGGGTTCCGTACCTGACGGACGAACGGAAACCACTGTTCCATCCTGAGTAAAGAATTGCAGCACATTTGACTGATGCTGATTTATCGGCGTCGAGATTCCGGTGATGACGTCTATCTGCTGTTTAGCAAGATAATCGACTATCGTGATAACTTTCGAGCCGGCAATTTCTTTAGGAGGATTATTTCTGTAGTTCTTCATCATTTCTTTGATTTCTTCCAATCCTTCCTTACCTTTTTTGGTTATTGAGAGCAGTTTTTCTTCGTGCAAACCAAACCGGCAATAAATGTCCAGCAGCAGGTCATATAATGATTGACCGTTTTCTTTAGCCCAGGCGGCAACTTCGGCAATCATTCCGCAGGATATTACAGCGTCCTTATCTCTGACAAAATCTCCAATCAAAAAACCGTAACTTTCTTCACCGCCGCAGATAAAGGTCTTTTTTCCTTCGTTTTCACGTATTATTTCGGCAATGTATTTGAAACCGGTAAGCACGTCAAAAATTTCTACGCCATAATGTTTTGCCATCGTAGTCAGCAGATGCGTAGTAACTACTGTTCGGACAATATATTCGTTACCTTTCAATTTCTTTTGACGGCTAAGGTTTTCCAGGCAGTAACAGGTCAGAATCGCCGCCGTCTGATTACCGTTAAGCAGTTGAAGTTCTCCTTTATCGTTTCTCACAGCAATACCAACCCGGTCGGCGTCGGGATCGGTAGCCATAACCAGATCAGCATTTTCGTCCTGAGCCTTTTTCAGAGCCAGAGTCAAGGCGCTTGATTCTTCGGGATTTGGAGAAGTGACTGTTGGGAAATTACCGTCGGTTACATCCTGTTCGGGAACATGTATTATATTTCTGAATCCAAGATTATTGAGAAATTCCGGGACTAATTTTACTCCGGTACCGTGCAACGGAGTATAGACTATTTTGATGTCGCTGTGCTTTTCGATTGCTTCGGGAGATATCGAAAGACTTTTGAGTTTTTCGAGATAAATTTTGTCAATATCTTCGCCAACGGTAACAATAAGTTCCGGATTAGCCTCAAAATTAACATCCCTGACGGATTTTATCCCGTTGACTTCTTCTATAATATTAATGTCGTGGGGAGAGGTCACTTGTGCGCCATCGTCCCAATATGCTTTATAGCCATTGTATTCTTTGGGGTTGTGCGAGGCGGTGATCATTACGCCGGTGTTACACTGCAAGTATCTTACTGCAAAACTCAATTCGGGCGTAGGTCTTAATGATGAAAACAGATGGACTTTTATCCCGTTGGCGGAAAATACGCTGGCGACAACTTTGGCAAAGAACGGACTGTTGTTTCTGCAATCGTAGGCGACAGCTGCGCTCAGGGATTTTGCAGGAAACTGTTTTTTAAGGTAATTCGCCAGTCCCTGTGTTGCCATGCCAACCGTATATTTGTTCATCCTGTTGGTTCCGGCTCCCATTATTCCCCGGAGTCCTCCGGTACCAAATTCCAGGTCTTTATAGAAACTGTCTGCCAGTTCCTTGTTGTTGTTGAACAGTTCTTTTACACGAGCGCGTGTTTCTTCGTCGAAGTCGGGACCAAGCCAGAGTTCGGCACGTTTTTTTATTTCCAGATTATCCATAATTTATAATTAATTTGCTATTTCCGACATAAATTTAATTCTTACCAGTCTTATTTCTTCCTCGTCATATTCGTCGCCCAGAGCTTCGATCGCTTCTTCCGAAGTGCCTGTTTCCGCCTCGTTTCTAAAGAAATCGAATATTTCGTCCCGTTTATCTTCATCCAATACTTCATTTATATAATAGTCGATATTCAATTTTGTTCCAGAATTTACAATTGATTCGATTTCGTCGAGTAATGACATCATATCAATGTCTCTGCCATGGCAAATGTCGGCGAAATCTATCTTTTTGTCAATGCTTTGTATGATAAACACTTTATTTCCGGATTTGTTGATAACCGACTTCACTACCATATCTTGCGGACGAACGATTTCCTTTTCTTCGACGTATGTTTTTATCAGGGCAATAAAGGTTTTACCGTATTTTTTTGCTTTTCCTTCCCCAACTCCCTGGCAGTTTTTGAGTTCGTCCATTGTTACAGGATACTGTGTGGCCATGTCTTCGAGCGAGGGATCCTGAAATATGACAAAAGACGGAAGGTTCAGCTTTTTGGCCACACTTCTACATTCCTGTTTCAACATAGCCAAAAGTTCCTCGTCACATGCGCCTCCTCCTTTTCCGCCGATTTGTATATTGTCATCATCGTCACCGTCTTCAAATTCCTTGTCCTGGGAAACCATTATTGGGTATGGCGCGTCCAGAAATTTCCGTCCCTTGTCGGTGAGATAAAGCAGCCCGTAGTTTTCGATATCCTTATCGATCAGTTCTTCCACAAGGGCTTTTCTTATTATGGAATTCCAGAAAATGGCGCTTCTTTCTGTGCCTTCGCCGAATACTTCAAGCTCGTCGTGTTCATACGATTTGATTGTGGAGTTCAATGTTCCGGTAAGAATGTTTACGATATGGTCGGCTTTGAATTTTTCTTTCACTGTGGTGATGACGGAGAGTACAAGTTCAATTTCCCTGCTTCCTTCAAACTGTATTTTGGGCGACAGGCAGTTATCACAGTTATCGCAATTGTCTCCAACGTATTCTTCGCCAAAATAATGCAGCAGGAGCTTGCGCCGGCATATTGAGGATTCGGCATAAGCCGCAGCGTCCAGCAGCAACTGTTTTCCGATTTCCTGTTCCGACAGCGGTTTTCCCTGCATGAATTTTTCGAGTCTCTGAATATCCTTGTATCCGTAGAACAGGATACACTGTCCTTCGCCGCCGTCTCTTCCGGCTCTTCCCGTCTCCTGGTAATAGCCCTCAAGACTTTTCGGTATATTATAATGTATGACAAACCGGACGTCCGGCTTGTCGATTCCCATTCCAAATGCTATTGTTGCAACGATTACATCAACGTCTTCCAAAATAAAACTGTCCTGATTGTTTGAGCGTGAAACCGAATCCATTCCGGCATGGTATGGCAGAGCTTTTATGCCATTTACTTTCAGGATTTCAGCGATTTCTTCAACTTTTTTCCTGCTCAGGCAGTATATTATACCGGATTTTCCTTCATTGGATTTGATAAACCTTATGATTTCTTTCATTGTGTTTACCTTGGGTCTGATTTCGTAGTAGAGGTTGGGACGGTTGACTGATGATTTAAAAACGTTTGCGCTTAGCATGTCCAGGTTTTTCTGTATGTCATTCTGAACTTTAGGTGTTGCTGTAGCGGTTAGCGCGATGATGGGCGCTATGCCGGTCTGGGCAATTATTGAGCGTATCCGACGGTATTCCGGTCGGAAATCGTGACCCCATTCGGAGATGCAGTGAGCTTCGTCAACTGCATAGAAGGATATTTTTAGTTGCTTGAAAAACTGGATGTTTTCTTCTTTTGTCAGCGATTCGGGTGCGACGTACAGCATTTTTGTGTGTCCGCTGATAACGTCTTCTTTCACTTTTATTATTTGCGCCTTGTTCAGCGACGAATTTAAAAAATGTGCAATACCTTCTTCTTCGGTAAATCCCCTCATAGCATCCACCTGATTTTTCATAAGTGCAATAAGCGGGGAAATAATAATTGCCGTACCGTCCATAATCATCGCCGGAAGCTGGTAACACAGTGACTTCCCGCCACCTGTAGGCATTAATACAAATGTGTCATTTCCCGACAGTAAACTGCGAATGATTACTTCCTGATTTCCCTTAAAAAAGTCAAATCCGAAATATTTTTTTAGATACTCTGTCAGTGAAATATCTGCGTAATTCTTCATACAAAATCAAAAAAACGAATTCAATCTAATGTTATAGTAAAATATTTATTAATATTATGTCAGCATACATCAATGAGCATAATGATAACAAAGGTAACTGTTTATTTTAATATTCCAAAAATAGTGTTCAATTTTTTTTCAATCCGGAATCTTTTGATATATATATCGGTGATCTTAAATGACTTATTAAAGAAAGAAAGTAGGATTGGGAATCCTACTTTCTTACAACCTAACTAAACTATGAAAAACCAAATTCTTTTATTCAGATGATAAAATACTTGAAAGGTTTAATTTTAACTGTTATTTTTTTTTTAACGGCTTGATGAAGTTCGCCTGCATAGAGGATGTATTCAAATATGTTGTCGTAAATATACGCCGTACGGCGTATATTTAAGGGCTGAAAGCCCGATAATCAATAGCATAGGGCAACGCCCTATGAACGGAACACATCACATTTATCAAGCCCCAACGGGGCGTAATCAAATGAAACAAACCTGATTACGCCCCGTTGGGGCTTGATGGTGAGGGTGCATTTTCTACACAGGGCGTTGCCCTGTGCTATTTATATCGCTCTTTCAGAGCTTTTTATGGCTTATAAGTATTTTATTTTTAAAGACTCTAAAGTCTTTAAGGGCTTCGCACGGCGTAGTCTCCAGACTACGTCGTGCTAAAAGCAAAGCTCCTGCTTTGCGAGCTGCGAACAATCAACTATTTATACTGAAATACTGGATTGCAAGGCTGGAGCCTTGCTTTTAACTCGACGTAGCGAAGACGCTACGCCGAGCAGTGGTATTTTATTTTTAAAGACTCTAAAGTCTTTAAGGTTTTCTATAACTACGGAATTGACAATATCGCCTTTGCCATAGTTGGCGCTCATATCCACAATATAAGCATTCAGTCCTCTGGTAGTGGCGCTTTCGTAGGCATTTGTTACCGAAAAGAAGAGGTATTGATTCCCGCCAATATAGCAGGCTGCAAGACCGTCGGCTACGGACTGATGTCCCGCAAAATGCCCGTGCTGCATCGGCTGGTGCTGACTGTTGTAGATTTGGTCATGACTTGAATAGAAGATGTTCTGTCCGTCGCAGTAGGGTGAGGAGACTACAAGCGAATTTTCGTGCGACTGTACCTTCGATTCGCCCGAAGCGTCCTGCGCCACATATCCGCTGCCATTGTTCACAAAGCGTATGCCCTGCGAGTTTTCGCCGAAATACCATACGTCGTCCACGAAAGCCGAGCCGACATGACTGACTGTGAAGCGAACTTTTGCCGTGCTGCTGGGGTTTGAACCGCAGCTTATTTCGTAGGTAAGGCTGTCGTGTATCGCAAGTTCAACGCCGGTGTAGGTATATACTATTTTTGCATCAGAACCGGTTCCCTCGACTTTAGCCGTGCCGTGTTCGGGATGCTCTGTGATGTTTAGCGAAAGCGAGGTTTTGCAGTTGTCAGAAATATTGTCGTTCAGAAGTACTTCAATATCCTCCGGCGCTTCGCATGTTACCGTAAAATGGTCGTCATGGGCGCAAAGCGGATTGACTGTTACCGTTACCGGTTTTCTGCTGCCGGTTGCGTTTTCGCAATAGTTATCTCCCGATACGCTGACGTAATATGTTGTAGTTGCCGTCAGGTTGGGCGTTGTATAGTCGGCGATGCCGGATAATACCTCCGTCGATATTTGGGTTGCATACCATTTGTATTCCGGATTTGGCACATTGGGCGCGTTTGCGGTCAAGGTGGCGGTTGTGTTGTAACAAATGGTTGCGTTATTTGCGGTAATATCGTCGGAAGTAGCCACGGAAGGTATCGTTATTTTCAACTGTCCCATGCCGCATTGAGACGCGGGCAGTCCATTGTCTTTTACGTCGTAGATTATTTCAAATGTATGAATCGTGTTTATGTTTGCCGAAGGCTTAACCGTTAATGTGATAGTGGAATCGGCGGCGTTTACCGTAAGGTCTGCCAGGGTTGCGTCGTCAGGGTCTGAAAATACGGCGTTTGTCAGGTAAACAGTATCATTGGGGTCTATGTCCATATCGTTTGCCAAAACATTTACTGTTGCTGTTTTTGAGTTTGTTGAAAAACAAAAGGAAATGGAATCCGTCTGGGTTATTGGCACGTTGTTCATGTTACATGCCATGATTGCCGGTTTGGTTAAGCCGGTGGAGAATTGAATACCATTGTAAGAAGTAATGCTTTTTAACCTGAGTTCGGGATAAGGAAAGATATAAGTCATTGAAAAATAATTGCGTCCCGTTTTTTGTACAATTCGTGGATAGACAAACCCCTCGCTCGGCGTAGTCTCCAGACCAATGTCGTCAAGTTAAGGGCTGAAAGCCCGATAATCAATAGCATGGGGCAACGCCCCATGTCGTAAATTTAAGGCGAAAGCATTAGCGTTAGGCGGTTTTGTATATTGCTTCATTGTTGCAAATACACGGCGTATAATCCGTGCAAGCGAAGCACAGATCGGAGTAGAGACGTGATGCATCACGTCT
>JAISDK010000055.1 GCA_031264875.1 Prevotellaceae bacterium | reverse complement strand
CATCATTTTCATAACCGTAGGTCATCGACCTGCGGAAGGTGGTCATCCCTCCCCCTGAGTGAGGCGATAAAAACACAGAATTTTGACTGAAATCATAAAAAAACATAATTGCCCAGCCGCGGCTATAACCTTGCCATTTTCGCGGATTCGGAGACAACTGTCAGTATATCAAAATATAACGAGCTTGCGGAGGGCAAATAATTACACATTTTAACATCCAGCTAAGCTTTCATGTATTTTTTTTATTTTTATTTGTAGCCTAATGTCTAAAAAATGAATAACGACACAAGAGCAGTTTATTTAGTAAAAAATCACTTTTCTCAATGCGACTGGCGGAGGGAAAGAATTGTCGGCATTTATTTCGATAAAGAAAACGCCCTGGAAGTGGCTAAAAAAGAATGGGATAAATATGGTAAATGGCAAAGCCGGCTTGCCGTACCGTATATGCTGTATATTATGCATATTGATGATTTTGAAAAAAAATATTCGGAAGATCAAGCGCATGCCTGGTGGTACGATTTTCACGATTATCTGGGATATACTGGCCAGGAATGGCAATTGACAAGAGACGTCGTTCGGGCAGCCAGCAACGATAATTATCGCCAAACGAACGTTTTAGCATGTAATCTTGATGCAAAAGGGATACCTCCGAAAATTATTTGGGAAAAGAAATGGAAGGAAACGAAACTAATACCTTGCAGGGAAAACGACAAATGGGGGTTTCGCGACGAAGTGACCCATAAATTTGTAGTGCCGCCAACTTACGACAATTGCACACTGTTTCAATACAAGACGGTTTGCTGGGACGAAGGGAACCCCTATTCGTACCAAAGGAAAGTTGATTGCTGGGGTATAAAAAACGCCGATAGCGGAAAATGGGGGGTAGTTAATGAAAACGGCCAACTGATTATTCCTGCTGAATATGACGAAATAGGTAATGTGATGTTTGACGGTTTGGCGTCGTCGCATTTTTTCAAGGTTTCTAAAAACGGCAAATACGGACTGCTTACCAATCATGGCGAAGTGGAATTACCCCTTGAGTATGACGATTTACAGGATCAGCTATATGAAAAAAGCGGCATATTATACGTTTCAGTACAGCGAAACGGCAAACAGGAGCGCCATATCATTAACGAAAATGAATATCGTTATTCTGAAGCTCGCCAAGAATTGCTGGATTCGTGGTTTGAATGGACAGAAGAAACAATAGAAGCAGTAGTACGCCTGAACAGGACATTAATTGATATGGAAAAAGACGCCAGAGAAGAATATAACGCCCGTAAAGCGGAACTTACCAAAGACAATAACTCGCTGACTAATTACGATCTATACAAATCGATCGAACTTTCCATTCTCATTGAAGACGAAAAGGGCGAACTCACAGAACCAACGGAAGGCATTTACGCCGCATTGAACGAAATGCTCAGCACGGCGGCATTTATTACAGACAGTGAAAAAGACTGGACGATCACTCTCGACAAGGATATTGCAAGTTATTTCAACGCTATCCACTACGGAATCTACGTCTTACGCAGCCAGTTGTTGTTTGCGTGGGAAGATATTTTGAAAATACGCTCGGTGTGGGCGGAAGTAGAGGTTGATTATCAGAAAAAGATAAACATCGCAGAAAAATGAATACGAACGAAAAAACAGTTTATTTGGTAACAAATTACTTTTTCCTCTTGGAACCAATAGAAGAAATGGCCGGCATTTATTCCGATAAAGAAAGCGCCATAAAAGTGGCTAAAAAAGACTGGGATAAATATGGTAACTGGCAAAGCCGGCTTGCCGTGCCGTATATGCTGTATATTACTCATATTGATGATTTTGAAGAAAAACATCCGGAAGATAATGAGAATGTCCGGTGGTACGATTTTCACGATTATCTGGGATATACCAGCCAGGAATGGCAATTGACGGAAGATGCCGTTCGGGCATTCCGCAACGGTTATTCCCGCACGGAAGTGTTACAACATACGCTGGATGAAAAAGACGCCTGTTCGAAAACTGTTTGGAGAAAGGAATGGAAAGAAGCGGCACTGATTCCCTGCCGGGAAAACGGCAAATGGGGATTTCGCGACAAAGCGACCACTAAATACGTAGTGCCGCCAACTTACGACGATTGCATACAGCTTCAAGGTACGAAGGTTTACTGGGTGGAATTTGGCAATAACTATGGATACCATCTACGCAAAAAGCTACAAAAAGTTACTTATTGGAGCATAAAAAACGCCGGCAATGGAAAATGGGGCGTCGTTAATGAAAACGGCCAACTGATTATTCCTGCCGAATATGATGAAATATGTAATGAGATGCTTGAAAGTTCGGTGTCGTTGCAGTTTTTCAAGGTCTCTAAAAACGGCAAATACGGACTACTTAACGACCGTGGCGAAATGATATTACCCTGTGCGTACGACGATTTCCAATATCATATAGAGAGGAAAACAGGAATACTATACGTTTCGGCACAGCGAAACGGCAAACAGGAACGCCATATCATTAGCGAAGATGGAGAGCATTATCCTAACGAAATCCAAAAATTACGGGATTCATGGTTTGAATGGACAAAAGAAGCAGCACAAGCAGTCATTCGCCTGAACAGGGCGTTATTTGAAGCCGAAGAAAGCGCCAGAAAAGAGTATAACGCCCGTAAAACGGAGTTTAAGTTGCGACTCGCCAAAGGCGATAAGTTTCTGACCGATTACGAGATAGATAAAGCGCTCGAACTTTCCATGCGCGTTGGAAACGGAAGCTACGCACTCACTGATCCGACCGGATTTATGATAGATGATGACGAAAAAGACTGGTTTGCCACCCTCGGCGAGGATGTTGAAAGACAGATAAAGAAGAAACTGTCTGGCGAGTATCTGATTTCTTACCACAAACTCCATTATGGATTCCACGTTCTGCACAATCATCAGTTGCTTGCGTGGGAAGATATTTTGAGAATACGTTCGGTGCAGGCAGAGGTGTATTTTGATTATCAGAAAAATAATATCCTAATAGAATCAACAAACGCTAAGTAATATGGAAATACATTTGAATCTTTTTGAAAAGTATGCTTGTGAAAACGTTGAGAGTTTCCGTAAGCTTACCGATAAATATGGCTCTTTTTCCAATATGAGCCGCGAGTATGGTATTGAATTGTTTGGCGAGCGATTTGTCGCCTCCGAAATCCTGTTTATTATAGCAGGGTTCCGCGACGAAACGATTCAGCGAAAACTACTTGAAAAACAAAGTAACCCAACCGGCGCTAAACGTATTTTCCGGCACGGGGAATACCTGGAAATCCATTGGCGGAAAGACTGGGAATCGTTCCATGTATAGTGGATGAAGTTCTGCATCATGCAAAAATACAGTCAAAACCCTGAATGGGTACGGCTTTTGAACGCTACACGCAACAAGATGATTGTGGAGGATTCAACGATGCAAACCTCGCAGTCGTCGTGGTTTTGGGGAGCAAAAGATACGCAGAAGGCAAAGCTGGTACGCGCAGAACGCAAGCGTTTACGGCAACAGGGGCTTCTGAATAAAGCGCAGATTGACCGGAGAATACTCGAACTATATCCAACCATTCAGGGCAATGGCTATTACGAAGGCTTCAACACAATGGGCAAACTGCTTACGATGCTGCGCGACAACAACGGCGTTTTGGAATACCGCTTGCCGGATGATGTGGTGATTTTGGGAAATAAAATTAAGTAAGAATAAAGCGTATCAAAAGGCATTACGACAGCATTTGTGGGTCATGGTTTGGATATTGTCTACCCGTCTGAAAACAAATCGCTTGCAGAGAGAATTATTGCATCGGGCGGAGCCATTGTTTCGGAATATCCGGTCGGAACGCCGGTTTGTTCTCAAAATCTTATTGACAGAAACCGTTTGCAGGCAGGGCTTTCCGACGCCGTCATTCTCATCCAGTCCGACGACAAAAAAGGAGGCAGTATGCACGCAGTGAACATTGCCAACGAAAACCACAAGCCTGCTTTTGCCGTACAGTTCGATAATGAGCGGGCAAATCTCGACAAGATGACGCAGGGAAATGTACGTTTGATCCGCGAAAAACGAGCCACCGCACTCACACCAAACAAGGTAGAAGACGTGATTAGGGCGATAGAGGGGAATGAGTAAATAAAAAATTAAGTATGAATACGAATATATGCATGAAAAATCTTGTGGTCAGGGAGGATTACCTCCCCATACAAGTACTTTTTTCACCTCT
>JAISDK010000025.1 GCA_031264875.1 Prevotellaceae bacterium | reverse complement strand
CAAACCTGCGTGTTTGCCCTAAACCAAAACAACCAATATCCCCAAATCCCCCAAATGGGGAAATAGGGGATATGGAGGAAATAGAGGAAAAACCACTACCCACAACCCCTGAAAACTATATCAAGACCTGCCCGACTTCCTGCAAAGAGCAACCGTAAAAGCCACCTCTGCCGAAGATAAAGACCTTTTGTTACTCGGCTCACTTGTGGCAATTTCGCCCTGTTTGCCCAATATTTACGGTATTTATGCCGAGCGGAATGTATATCCAAACCTGTTTTTTTTCACACAACTGTCAATTGGAAAGTCCCGCGTTTCCCGAATAGATCACTGCTATTCCGAAAGTCAGCGGTATGTATTTTGTATTATCAAAGCCGGCTTTGTTCATCAGGTCTGTCATTTGCCCGTACTGTGGAAAACGGTTTACCGATTCGGGCAAATATCGGTATGCGCGATTGTCTCCCGACACAGCCTTTCCTATCAGGGGAAGGATACGGAAAAAGTAAAATCTGTAAAGCGTCAGGATAAACGGGTTTCGCGGCATGGAAAAGTCCAGAATAAAGACTTTTCCCGAAGGTTTCGTCACCCGGTGCATTTCCGTGAGGCCTTTTTCCAGGTTTTCAAAATTGCGTACGCCGAAGCCGACGATTACGGCGTCAAAAGTATTTGATTCAAATTCCAGATTTTCGCTGTCGCCGTAACGGAGGTCGATACAGTGTGCAAGATGTTTTTTTGCAATCTTTTCCCGTCCTTTTTCAAGCATTTTCCCGGAAATGTCGATACCGGTAATCTTTCTCATCTTCTTCCGTCCGTTACCGGCACACTCAATGGCAAGATCGCCGGTACCGGTGGCAACGTCGAGAATAATGTCAGGGCTTGCAGCGTCGAGCATTTTCCGCAGTTTGCGGCGCCAGATTCTGTCGATTCCGAACGAGAGGGTTCTGTTAAGGAAATCGTATCCGGGAGCAATGCTGTCGAACATTTCTGCTACCTTGCTTTTTTCCATATCAGGTATGTCGGGGTTTGATTTTTCTGAAACGGAGCCTGAAGACGCCCCATGCAGCCTCGCCGAATATTCCGGAGTTCATTTTCGAGGAGCCGCGTTTTCGGTCAATAAAAATAATCGGCACTTCGACGATACTGAATCCGAGTTTCCATGCCGTATATTTCATTTCAATCTGGAAACCGTATCCTTTCATCTTTATTCTGTCAAAATCTATGGCATCGAGCGCTTTTAATTTATAGCACTTGAAGCCTGCCGTTGTATCCTTGATGTTCATTCCGGTAATCATGCGCACGTACGAGGAGGCATAATACGACATGATTACTCTGCCTATTGGCCAGTTCACCACATTCACTCCCGATATGTATCTCGAGCCTATGGCCACATCGGCGCCTTTGCGACAGGCATCGTACAGTTTCGTTAAATCTCTGGGATTATGCGAAAAATCGGCGTCCATCTCGAAAATGTAATCATACCTGCGCTCAACGGCATACTTGAAACCGGCGATATATGCCGTTCCCAAGCCCGATTTTTCCGGACGTTCCATGAGATTAAGCAAATCGGGGTATCTTTTCATGAGTTTCCTGACAATGCCTGCGGTACCGTCGGGAGAACTGTCGTCAATGATAAGGATTTCAAAGTTTTTGTTGAGGGCAAAAATCTTTCCTATGAGCGCCGCTATATTTTCTTTTTCGTTATAGGTAGGGATAATAATTAACTTTTTGTCTGCCATATCTCACTGTAGTTTAGGAGTATTTTTTTACTGTCATTTCTTTTTGCTTAGCAGCAGTTCAGGTTCGTCGGTAGTTATGTAATCGACATCGTGACGGAGAAACAAGTCCATGTCTTCGTCGGAATTAACAGTCCACACGTTCAAGCTCAAGCCGAGTTCCCGCGCATCCTTTATTACTGAACTGTCTTTTTTGAAAACACTGTGATTATAGTCAAGACCCGTGATTCTGTCTTTTTTTAGCTGTCCGGGCAAAATGTTTCCGCCCAGATATGCAACTACTGAGGAGGAAACCAGCTGTTTCACCCGTTTGATTGCATCATAGTCAAAGGAAATGTAGAAAACCCATGGCTGAGCGCCCATTTCGCTAACCGTCTGCACTATCTTTTCGGCGCTTAACACAGTTCTTTCTGTCGTGGATGAGGGTTTTATTTCTAAAAACAGCCTTGTATCGGTTTGTTTCATTCCTTCCATAAGCGCTTTTTCGAGTGTCGGAACGGCTTCTCCGTTTGGCAGTTTTGTTTCCGCGAGTTCAGCGTATGTATGTTTTTCTATGGTTTTTCCGGAATAGCTGTTGTCGTGGCACAGAACAAAGGCGCTGTCAGCCGTCATGTGAACGTCAAACTCCGTACCCGCGCATCCCATACGTATTGCCTCCCGCAGCGATTCTATCGAATTTTGAGGTATTCCCTTGGTTTTCCACGCTCCACGATGAGCAACAACGGAATTGTCCAGAAAAAATTTTTTATATATATCTTGTGCACGCATTGTTATATTGTTCATTAACATGAATAATACTGGAATAATATAAGTTCTCATTTAAAGCCATTATATAAATACTAAAAAACTGCGCAAATGTACATCATTATTTCCAAATTAAAGCAAAATTTATTACAGATTTAGTGCGAATTAATTACATTGCTTTAGTAGTATCTGATATTCAATGATTAATGGTTAATGATGAGTGATTAACCATTAAACACTAATCATTAATCACTAACCATTAATCATTAATCATTAAAAAGGAATATCTTTGCGGCGATATTTTTTTATAATAAACTAATAAATCAGATATTATGAATAGTAAGCTAAAATTTCTTATTGTAACAATTATTCCGTTTTTACTGTCGTGCAGCGCGCGCAGCGACTGTTCGGAACAGGCGAAAACAATTATTAGCCGGCATGTTGTCAGGTTTACCCGTCCGCCGCAGCGTATTCCTGCCAAAGTATCGGTGGACGCTCCCCTGCTGGGAAACGGTTTCATGGGAATTGCAATGTCGGGCAATCCTGAGCATCAAGTTTTTTATGCGGCGCGAAACGATTTCTGGCGTCTGAAGTCGGGACACAATGAATCGTATCCGGCAGTTCTTGGAAAAATAGAAGTCTCCATTCCCGGACTGCAGGGCGCTTCCTGGCTGGCAGAGCAGCATTTGTATGAGGCCGTGACGGTAGCCCGTTTTGCGAAAGATGACTTTTCGGTTACATACAGAACGTATGTTGCCGCTCTCGACGACGTTGCAGTTATCGAAATCGGCATGGAGGGTAAAGGCTCGCTCGAAGGAAATGTGCGGCTGTCACTGCCCGCTGCCGGAAAGGAAATCGTGGAACGTCTTCCGCTCGACCGCGCTTTCCCCGAAAAGAGGGAACAGGACGCTGTGGACGGCATACATTATATTACACGCGCTTTCGAGGATTCGGTAGATATTCCCGCCAAAGCGGCCATGGCGCTGCAAACGGTTGATTCGCCGGACGGCAGTTTCACGCTGAGCGAGGGAAAAACCGTACGCATTGTTTGCGCCACATCCGGCAATTTCAAGAGCGGGGACTGTCGGGAGGCTGCTATCTCGAAAGTAAGGGAATCTGTTGCGCCGCGAAGCCTGCGCGCGATGGAAGCGCGGCACGGGGAATGGTGGAAAAACTACTGGGAGAAGTCGTTTGTGTCGATTCCCGACAGCGCCGTCGAAAAACAGTACTATCTTTCGCTCTACGGAATGGCTTCGTCGAGCAGGGACACGGATTTTCCTCCGGGACTGTTCGGTATCTGGATCACGCAGGAACAGCCGGCATGGGCGGGCGACTATCATTTGAATTACAATTACCAGGCGCCGTTCTATGCGCTCTATTCCGCCAACCGGATTGAGCAGGCGCTCCCCTGCCCCACTCCGCTTCTTGCCTTTATGCCGAGAGGAAAATACTATTCCGAAAAAATAACGGGCATTTCCGACGGCATTCTCTATCCCGTGGGAATCGGACCTTTGGGTATCGAGACTACCCGCTGGACGCCAATGATGGAGAAATATTACAGGAAATGGAAGGACAACGGAAATATCGAGGACGAGGGCATGTTCTGGGGACAGAAAAGCAATGCGTCATACGCGGTGGTCAATCTCTCGATGCATTTCTACAGCACGTGGGACAGGGAATTTACGCGGAAAGTCTATCCCCTTGTCAGGGCTTCGGCAATTTTCTGGGAGAAATACCTGGCATACGAAGACGACCGGTATATCGACCGTAACGACGCGATTCACGAAGGAACGGTCGGGGATACAAACCCGATTCTTTCGCTTGGACTGATAAGGCAAACCATGCGCACGGCAACCGATATGGGCGAACTGCTTGGAGAAGATGCCGGCAGAAGAGAGAAATGGATGCATATCCATGACCGTCTCCCGAAATTTCCGCTACAGGAACGAAACGGTAAAACCGTATTCCGGCTGACGGAGGAGGGTATGGACTGGGTGAACGGAAATACGCTGGCAATACAGCACATCTACCCCGCCGGACAAATCGGACTGGACAGCGATCCGGAACTGCGGAAAGTGGCCATAAACACTATGCAGGAGATGCAATGCTGGCTTGATTCTAACGGAAGCAACAGCTTTTTCCCTGCATCCGTCCGCGTGGGCTACCATCCCGATACCATTATGTTTCACCTCAACCGGTATGTAGAGCATACTTTCCCCAACGGATTTCAGCTGAACAATCCGCATGGCATCGAAAATTTCAGCACCGTTCCGAACACGGTCAACGAAATGCTTTGTTCGGGACATCAGGGCGTGGTGAGGCTGTTTCCGGTATGGAATCGCGGTCGTGACGCATCATTTCATCAAATCCGCGTGAAAGGTGCATTCCTCATTTCTGCAAAACTGAAAAACGGGGAAATCGGCGACGTAAGTGTGTTCAGCGAACAGGGCAGGGAGTTGAATCTGCTAAATCCGTGGAAGGGTCGCGAGATAACGGTGAAAGGCGCTGAGGGCCAGCAGTCGTATGAAGGCGAACGAATCCGGATAAAAACTGAAAAGGGCATAACCTACCGCCTGTATCCGATCAACAATTAATTCTGTACTCAATAAACCAACCGATATAGAAAGATCTGTGAAGCGCTTCGCATAATTTGCGAGGCGCTTCGCAATTTTTCACAATCTTGCGTTATTTGGAACAGTTGCCTTCGCGCGACGTAGAATATTAAACTGAAAAGTGCGGCAACCAGTGAACAATTAATTAATATTGCAGTTAATAGTTGTATTGAGATTAAACAGTTAAATGCAAGGTTTTAAAATATTAAGAAAACTGTTGATTGTAACAGTCGTAGCAGTAACAGCGAGTGTGTCGGCCAGCGCACAGAAAAGGGGCGACATGGCTGTTGGAGGAAATTTGGAAATGGGTACGGGCAGCAGCTTGACTAATGCCGGCATTGGCGCCGAGTTTCAGTATAATATCATCAATCCTGTTCGTCTGGAAGGTTCGTTAACCTGTTTTTTTCCAAAGAAGCGGCGTGTGTCGGATTCATCCAAGTCGTATTTCAGTATATGGGATGCTGGTGTGAACGGTCATTACCTGTTTCATTTAAACAGCAGGCTGACTGTGTATCCGCTCGCCGGTGCGGGTCTGCTGATTACAAAAAACAGTATAAAGGCTGATGGCGAGTGGGAACGTCGCGGCAGTAGCGCCGTTACGTCCGAATTTGGTCTCAACCTCGGCGGCGGCGCTGATTATAACCTTACAAAGCGACTGTTCCTTAATGCTGAAGTGAAATATCGAATCGGAAATCTGTGGAGCAGGCTGCTTGTCTCGGCAGGCGTGGCATACAGGTTTAATTAACAGTCTATTTTCAACTCTTTAATATTAGGAAAGCCTTCTCTTTTGGGGAGAAGGCTTTGATTTTTTATGAACGGTGGATTGTGCTATTCTTTTTCGTCGTCGGCAAAAAAGTTGTTTTTCAACGAGTCTTCTACTTTGTCGGCTACTGCTTTATACCATCGTTCCCGCGCTTTGTTTTTCCGCGCAAACATTGCCGATGTACCTTCTGTTGTTGTATCCCAGTTGATCATGTTTGTTATGGATATGGACATGGCAACTTTTTCGACGTCCTGATTGGCGCCCATGTATGTGAACACCCAGTCTTTGTCTTTCAGTTCATCAACCAGCGCCTTGATAGCCGGCTGCCGGTATTCTATAGATGAATTTTCCTCTCCGTCGGTAATGATTGTTACCAGCACTTTGTCGTCGGCTGTCACGTTTTTTTTCAATTCTGTAAGCGCTTTTCCCATCGCGTCGTACAGTGGCGTATTGGAGTTCGGCGCATACAGGTCGCTGTTCAGCTCTTTTGTTTTGCCGGCGTCCGCTCTGTCGTAAACTGTTTTAATGCCATCGCCGTTGAATGTTACCAGAGTTATGGCGTGTTGCTGTTCGGGATATTTTTTTGCCGCCGACCTGATTGTCTGAATTGTTTCATTAAACCCGTTAATTGCCTGTTGCTTGATGCAGCTCATCGAACCGCTTTCGTCTAAAATAATTAAATTGTAAATTTTCATCTTTCTGCTATTTATTTATTATTTGTTATTCGTTATTTGAACAGTAATGAGCGGTCTTTCCCGTCGTATAAAAAATTGTGTCCTTCGCTGATCAGTATTTGGGCATATTTTCTAACAGATTGAAAATAATCGTCAAACCCAAACAGCTGCAGTGAACAGCCGCATTTATATAAACGTATTGGCCAGTTAGCCCATGTCTGATATTCGGCGGGGTTTTCGACAAAACACTGCCGCTTCAAGTCCCATCCCCACGACAGCAGCAAAAGTTCTACTCCACGCAGGTAATTCTGAATAAATTGGGCGTCGTTTTTCAGTTCGCACACTTCGGCTTCGTATATGGTGAACGATTTTCCGTAGGCGCTGCTTTTGTCGTAGGGAAACATCCACCAGTCGTAATGACTATTGTGGAAATCTGCCCAGTTGCCGGACGCTGCCCAGCTTTCAAACAGGTCGAGCTGGGATTTGTGTTTTTCTTTTAACTTTTCTATTCCGACAAACTTTGTATCGGTGTTGCTTTTCAGATGCATAAATGTTTTGCTTTGAATCTATAACTGTTTATTTATGGCGACAAAGATATGAAAAGTTGCAAAACACCGGATTTATGAAAACAAAAAAAATTGTCCTGGCAAAAACAGTCAGATTCACGTTTCTTTAAGTTAAGAACTCCAATAGTATCACAAAGAAGAAGCTGAAATAAAAGAATACTGCAAGATTTTAAAAACTTTATGGCCTACAGGCAATAGCCCTGAAATGGCATAAAATAACAGGATCCCTCCATTTCAGGGCTTGGCAAATGGATACATTCCGTTTACAGGGCGTTGCCCAAGGTCGTCAATTTAAGGATTGGAAGCCAACTACGTATAATCTATTAGTAAATGTTTCCAGACGGCGCAGAAAAGTTTCCGGACGGCGCGGAAAGTTTTCCAG
>JAISDK010000203.1 GCA_031264875.1 Prevotellaceae bacterium | reverse complement strand
TGTACGGACAATTACGGACGGCAGTTTATTGTCGAAATGCAGATGAACTGGACGGAAAGCTTCAAAGGCCGGGTGCTGTTCAACGCCTCGAAGACATACACCCGGCTGCTTGAAAGCGGACAGAAATACAAGGTGCTGAACATAGTATATTCTATCAACTTTGTGAACGACGTCATTTACCATTCGCCAAAGATGCAGGATAAATACTATCATCACTACGGAATAGCCGATCTTCAGGATGTGGAAAACCGGATGTATGGAATGGAATTTGTTTTCATAGAACTCCCCAAATTCAAACCGCACAACCGCGCCACGCGCAAGCTCCACGAACTCTGGCTGCGTTTCCTGACGGAAGTAAACGGGGACACGGACGAGGTTCCTGCCGAACTGCTGTCCGACGAAAACATCTGTGAAGCCGTGCATTACTCGGAAACAGGCGCATACAGCAAAAGCCAGCTCCTGGCTTACCAGAAAATGAAAATGATTGTGATGGACGAACGTAGCCGGATGTCCGATTCTAAAGAAGAAGGAATTGCGGAAGGAATTGAAAAGGGAATTGAGAAAGGACGCGAAGACGAACGTGCAGCAATTGCCGTTAAGGCGCTGAAAAGAGGCATGTCGCCGGAGGACGTCAGCGAATTGACAGGCTTGTCGCCGGATGAAATCGGCAGACTGAAGAACTGAAATGCACCCGGACAGAGTCCGGAAAAGCAGGAGATTATGAATATTTATATCATACCGGGACGGAAATCATTTCGTCCCGGTTTTTTAGTGCGCCGCGCACGTTTTCACAGTAATCTTTTTTTTCATAATTGTAAAACAATGTTAAGCAGTATTAAATTTAATATGTACTTTTGCGACGTGAAACCATTGTTTCATAAAACATGTAAGTTCATTAAAATATACATTAACCGTATGACTCTAAGATGCATCATTTATCCGGCAGCGCTACTGTTTATCATGTCCTGCTCGTCGAAAAAAGCGCAGGAAGAACAAGCCGAAGAAAAGAAAACAACAAATGTAGAAAACAAAGCTACAGAGGTGAAAACAAAGTTACTGGAATACCGGGATTTCAATTACGAGCTTATTTCCAACGGAACGGTTGCCGCCATGAACAGGGCGGAACTTAAATTTCAAACCCAGGAAGTTATCCGTAAAATTTATGTAAAAAACGGCGACCGGGTAACTATGGGACAGAAGCTTGCCGAACTTGACAAATTCAAACTCGAAATAGCCAAAAGTCAGGCGGTCGAATCGCTTGAGCAGGCCAAGCTCAATCTGCAGGACGTGCTTATCGGTCAGGGATACTCGATGAACGATACCCTGAATATTCCCGCAGAAATCATGAAAGTGGCCAAAATCAAAAGCAACTACGAACAGAGCTGCAACAATTACCTTATTGCCGACTACAATCTGGACGCGGCTACACTCTACGCCCCCTTCGACGGCGTGGTAGCCAACCTCACAGTCAAGGAATACAACTACCCTGGCGCCGAAGCCTTCTGCATGATTATCGACAACCGCAATCCCGAAGTGGTATTCAACATTCTGGAAAGCGAAATGCCCGTTGTAAACCTGAAATACAAAGTAATAGTATCTCCCGTCTTCATGCCCTCGCACACCGTGGAAGGGTACATTTCGGAAATCAATCCGATGATTGACAAAAACAGCATGTCGCGCATTAAAGCAGTCATAAGCAACAGCGACAGCAAGTTTTACGAAGGCATGAACGTCAAGGTCAGAGTACAGCTTTCACTCGGCAAACGGTTAGTTGTACCGAAATCCGCCGTCGTGCTGCGTACCAACAGAAAAGTAGTATTCAGGCTGAAAGACGACAAGGCCGCATGGGTATATGTCCAGACAGCCCAGGAAAATTCCGACAGCTTTGTCATTACCGAAGGTCTGAACGAAGGCGACCATGTGATATACGATGGAAATATAAACCTCGCCGACGAAGCGCCGGTAACAGTCAATAACAACCATGAAAAATAACACCGCAAAACCGGCAGCTCTCCAGCTTGCGCGATTTTCGTTCACCATTAACTGATTTGCCATGTTCCGATATTTCATTCAACGACCGACGTCTGTAATGATGGTATTCATTGCCTTTTTCATACTCGGCATCATCACCTACATGAACATACCCGTCTCGCTGCTGCCCGACATCGCCATCCCGGAGATTACCGTGCAGATTTCGGGACAGAACGCCTCTGCCCGCGAACTGGAAAACACAACCGTGCGCCCCGTCCGACAGCAACTTATGCAGACAGGCAAGCTGCGCGACATCCGCAGCGAAACACGCGACGGAAACGCAGTAATCTTCATGACCTTCGACTACGGCGCCAATACCGACCTGGCATTCATCGAGGTCAACGAAAAAATAGACCAGGCGATGAGGTATCTCCCGCGCGAAATCGAACGTCCGCGAGTCGTCAAGGCAAGCGCTACCGACATTCCGGTGTTCAACCTTAACCTGACCCTTCGTTCCGACATCAGCTATGAAAACACCGACATACCGCGGTTTATCGAGCTGAGCGAGTTTGCCGAAACAGTCATCCGCCGTCGCTTCGAACAGTTGCAGCAGGTGGCAATGGTCGATATTTCGGGAATGATGAAAAGGCAGGTGCTTATCTCGCCCGACCAGACTTTGATGAACGTCAGCGGACTGACACTCTCGGACATCGAATCGGCGCTCAACAGCAACAACGTTGAACCGGGAAACATGACCGTGCGCGACGGATACTACGAATACGTCATCCGCTTCTCATCCATCCTCCGGACAATAGACGATATCCGAAATATTTACATCCGCAAAAACGACCGCATCTACCAGCTCGGCGACTTTGCCAGAGTAGAAACCGTTCCCGAAAAGGAAAAGGGAATGTCGATATACAACGGTAAACGCTCGATAGTGCTCTCGATAATCAAGCAGTCGGAAGAAAACATGAGCAACATGCAAAAGGCAATGAACAGCGAAGTTGAACGCTTCCGGCACGACTTTCCCGAAATAGAATTCAGCATCACGCAGAATCAGACCGAACTGCTGGACTATACCATCTCCAACCTGCAGCAAAATCTGATACTGGCCTTTATCTTCGTATTCCTCGTGTCGGTGATATTTCTCAACGACGGCAGACTGTCGCTGATTATCGGTCTCGGACTTTTCGTTTCACTGGTTATCAGTCTGCTATTTTTCTACCTGTGCAATGTCTCGCTGAACGTGGTATCGCTCACCGGACTGATACTCGCATCGGGTAACATGATTGACAATGCCATAGTTGTGGGCGACAATATCGGGCAGCACCGGCGCAGGCATCCCCTTCCGGACGCATGTGCATCGGGAACGGGAGAAATCGCCATACCCATGCTAAGCTCTGCGCTGACAAACATATCGGTGTTCGCGCCGCTGATATTCCTCAGCGGGATGGCCGGAGCCATATTTTTCGACCAGGCATTTTCCGTAACCGTCGGCCTGCTGGTGTCCTACGTCACGGGAATCGTCTTCATCCCCGTGCTCTACAAAGTAATCTATTCGGCGCGCACGCCCCGCATATTCAATATATTCCGCAGGAAAGCCTCCCGCAAAACACAGCCCTGTCAGCCCGCAAAGGAGCCGAAAGAGGCTCTTGCATTTCGGATATACGACGCCGGAATCCACTGGGTGTTCTCACACAAGGTGCTGACGCTCGCAATGATGTTCATGACCCTGCCCCTCTGCTGCTGGCTGTTCATGATTATACCCAAGGAAAAAATGCCGGACATCAACCAGAGTGAAGCGCTGGTAAAGATTGACTGGAACCGGAATATCCATCTGCAGGAAAACTGCGAACGCTGCCTCGCCATGTCGAAAATGCTTTCCGGTATGACACTGGAAAACTCGGCGCTCACCGGACAGCAGCAATTCCTGCTTAACCGTGAAAAGGAACAGACCTCGTCCGAATCGGAATTTTACGTGCGGACGGAAACATCCGGCGAAATTCCCGCCCTGAAGAAAAAAATAACGGAATACATATCAAACGCATATCCCGACGCCCTGGTATCGTTTGCTCCAATCGGAACAATATTCGAAAAGATCTTCGCTACCGGCGAAGCCGACCTTGTTGTTGAATACTACGCCGTAAACAAATCGCGCGAAGTGAACTCCGGCGTTATACGCGAGATGGAACAGAACATCGAGAAAATAACCGGCGAACAGCCTGTCGGAAACTCGTTCCAGAATCAGCTTAATCTGCGTGTTGATCGCGAAAAGCTGCTGCTCTACGGCATTTCATACGACCTGATTGCCCGCACGCTGCGCACGGCTTTCAAGGAAAACAAGTTTGCTACCCTGCGCTCGCAGCAGCAGTATCTGCCGATTATACTTGGCGATGACGAAAAGACTGTTCAGGAGATTATCGACGAAACCCTGATCGACGTCTCGCAGAATGACGATAAAAGCTACAACAGGGTGGCGCTCTCAACTTTCGTAACCGTCACCCGTTCCGAAGATCTGAAAACGGTCGTTGCAGGAAAAGCCGGTGAATATATACCGTTCTACTATTACGAAACTGACAGCCCGGAACAAATCATCGAAACAGTATCACAGGACAATATCGGCGACATGGACTGGGAAGTCAAGTTCTCGGGAACGTTCTTCTCAAATAAAAAGATGATAAACGAAATGATTGTCATCCTGTTTATTTCCGTACTGCTGATGTTTTTCATCCTCTCGTCGCAGTTCGAGAACTTCAAGCAGCCGCTGATTATCCTGTTTGAAATACCGATTGACATCACCTTTGCTCTTGCACTGCTGCTTGTCACCGGTCATTCGCTGAACCTGATGTCGGCCATAGGGCTGGTAGTCACTTCGGGTATCATCATCAACGATTCCATACTGAAAGTCGATGTGATGAACCAGCTTCGCAAGGAAGGATATTCGCTGATGGACGCCATTCACGAAGCCGGACGACGACGGCTGAAAGCAATCCTGATGACCAGTCTAACCTCTATCGTCTGCATGGTTCCGCTGCTGATTACCAGCGACCTGGGATCGCAACTCGAAAAACCGCTTGCAGTAGCAACCATAGGCGGAATGATTATGGGAACGCCAGTCAGCCTGTTTGTCGTCCCCATGATTTACTGGTGGATCTACCGGAAACAGGAACAGGCCGGAAACAGGAAGCAAACAGAGTTGAATTAAAATTAAATACAAGTTATGAAAAGAACAGTTATCTCAATATCGCTGATTTTCCTGCTTGGCAATATCGCCGCCCAGACAGCAAGGAAATTCAATCTCACCGAATCCATCGAAATCGCCGTGGACAGTTCGCTGCAGGCATTCATTGCCCAGAACATGTACCTGTCGAGCTACTGGTCGTACCGCTCGTTCCGCGCCGCGCGCCTCCCCTCGCTGAACCTCCAGACGACGCCGCTGCAGTACCGCCGCGATTTTACCCGTCGTTACGATTCATACGAAAATATTGACGTTTACCGTCAGCAGCAGTCGCTGTACTCGTACGGCAACCTCTCCATACGCCAGAATTTCGACCCTACGGGCGGAACGTTTTTTATCGATTCGGAACTGGGATACATGCGCAACTTCGGCGACAACAGCTATTCGCAGTTTACCTCCGTACCCGTCAGGATTGGCTACAGCCAGCCGCTTTTCGGATTCAACAGTTTCAAGTGGGAAAAGAGAATAGAACCGCTCCGCTTCGAAAAGGCGAAAACCCAGTACCTGTATTCCCGCGAGGAAATATCCGAACTGACCATAGAGTACTTCTTCGCCCTGGCAATGGCACAAATGGAATACGATATGGCAATTGACAATGTCGCCTCGTCGGACACTCTCTACCGTATCGGACAGGAACGCCAGAAGATCGCGGCTATCTCGAACGCCGACCTGCTGACCCTGAAACTGGATGTTGTAAACGCACGCAATACGCTTACAAATGCGGAAATAGGTCTGAAGCGCGCAATGTTCAATTTCGTCTCCTTCCTTAACATCGACAAAAATGCAGACGTGAAACTGGACATCCCCGGCAAACCGGCAAATATCTTCATACTTCCCGACCAGGCGCTTAAATATGCTCAGTCCTACAATCCCGACTTTCGGGGATATGTCCAGGAACTGTACGAAGCCGAAAGGGAGGTGGACAGAACAATGAAAAGCTCGAATTTCGACGCAAGCTTTTCGGTCAGCATCGGATTCAATCAGGTAGCGCCCAATTTCCAGGACGCATACAAAAGTCCGCTTCAGCAGGACGTGGTAAGCATCGGACTGAGTATTCCGCTTATCGACTGGGGCGTCAGGAGAGGACGGGCGAATATGGCTCGCAATAACCTTAACGTTACCAAAATTTCCATACAGCAGAAAGAACAGAAACTCGAACAGGATGTGGTTATGACGGTCAACGATTTCAATATCCAGCAAAACCTGATAAACAGCGCCGAAGAAGCCCTGAATCTGGCAACTATGGCCTACAGCGTTACCAGGGAACGGTTTATCATCGGTAAGGCCGACCTTAACAGCCTGACTTTATCGCTCAACCGGCAAAACAGCGCGCAACGTAACTATATCTCCGCCCTGAGAGACTACTGGCTGAACTATTACAAGCTGCGCAAACTTACCATGTACGATTTTATCAATCGGGAAATACTTGCCGACCAGTTCGACAAGGTCTGGACAATAAACTGATGCACCTGCAAGTGTACTGTTTCCCCGTGATGTTGCACGGGTATTATGAGACAGCAATAAATGATAATGAATTACCCCGCTCCTGTTCGTAAAGAGAAAGCATGCTTTCATACTAATACTAAGGTATGCGAAATAAACAAGATATATCAGATATTTTTTAAACGATTGTATTGCCGTCAGCTTTAGCTGACGGATAAGAAAATGCAGGACAAAAGCCCAAAGACAAGATGTACAAAAAGATGTTCAAAAAATTCCGTCAGCTAAAGCTGACGGCAATATTTTATCACAAGAGATTAAAAAAACAGTCAATTTATTTCACAACAATTCCTTAGTCTGGACATAACAACAGTCGTCATAAATCGAAGCATACCATAGTTGTTCGTCATTGCGAAGTACGAAGCAATCCAGAAAGTTCACATTGTTATATGTTATTAATTTTCCTTCCCTTAATTATGAGCGACACACGCCAACGCTGGGATGCGACACGCGCCAACGCTGGGATGCGACACGAGCCAACGCTCGGATGCGACACGAGCCAACGCTGGGATGCGACACGAGCCAACGCTGGGTTGCGACACGAGCCAACGCTGGGATGCGACACGAGCCAACGCTGGGATGCGACACGCTCCAACGTTGGGATGCGACACGAGCCAACGCTGGGATGCGATCCTCATAACCTGAGTTCGGGATAAGAATAGCCCGATAGGGCTTATATATCAATAGAAAAAATTTTCCACCCGTTAATGAACACCAGCGGTGTTCAACCCACTTGCGGGGTTGCGAGGGGAGGGGAAGACTTTTTTCTATTGATATGGATGCCCTACGGGCAATAACTAACCGATTCGCAATGATTTATATCTTTTATTATCCTGAACTCAGGTTTATAAAATCATATTCGGATTTTTGCACAAATAAATCGCCTTGAATATCATCTGTTTTTGTATTGCCAATTCCGACTTATCAATGCCAATCCAATGGCGATTATTCGTTTGCGCGGCTTTTAATACCGTTTCGCTACTGCTAAAAACTTTGTTTAAACAGTTTACCTTCATCGTTCAAATCATCCAATCTTAAACATATTTCTTCATTTGAAAAACTATAGTCTGATCCATCATTATTTTTAGGAATGTCCGAATCGATTAAAGTAATTATATGTTGAATGTTATATTGAGTACAAATTGATTTTATTTTATCTAATAATCTTAATTTAATACGATTGTCCAGTCCTTCAATAATACCGTCATGATAGACAAACCGGAAAAATGATTTTTTTGAGTAATGAATTAATAACGCCAAATCAAACGCCATACAAAGCAATTTTTTATACGAAGTACCTTCTGCTTCGGAAGTTGACTTTTTGTCATTTGAATCAATATAATCAGCAGAAAATTCTACGTTTCCCTGTGTGTTTTGTTTTATCGAAATGATGGCATCTGTATTGACTATCTCTTTTAAGATATCATCAAATATTCTGTTAATTTCTGCGTGTTTTCTCTCCTTAATTGCTTCTGCAATATCATTGATTGATTGAGTTATTTTTTCATTAATGTCTCTGATTTGAGACTCAACTCCAACTGATTTATCAATCAATTCCAATTTTTCTTTTAACCTTGTAACATCTGCTTCCAGTACCGATAATTGCTTTTGATATCCTTTAAATTTAGAATAAGTATCTTTTTCAGTTAGGAAAGACAGTTTTTCACTTTTTTCTGTCTCTAAATTTTGGAGTTCGATATTTGTTATTTCAAGTTCTTTTCGTAATTCCTGCAAATTTTGTTTTAGATATTTACGGCGTTCTTTTGAAATAGCAATATTAAATTTTTCCAAATCTTCGTATTGCTTTTTCAATTCGGAGGGGAAAAATAATCCAACGTCTGTAAAAAGTTCTTTTAATTTATTAACATCTATTTGACTGTCAATATTTCTTAAAGATTCTTCTACTTTTGAAAGTTCGTAACTAACTCGATACTTTTCTGTATTCAGTGTCTGAATTTTAAAATCCAAATCTTCTATTATTTCTTTTGTAATATAATTGTCTTTCAAAAAGAAATTGAATTTATCTATTGTTTGTTCTGCTTCTGTTTTTTCATTCTCTTTAATATCAATCAATCCTAATATTTTATCTTTTTCATCAATATTTACGTTTGCTTCCTGTTGTAAAGTCGTTATTTGTGTTTTCAAATTATTAGCATCCTGTTCCAACTGTAATTTTTTTTCAATTAAATTTCCATTAAAACCCAGTAAAGCAAAAACGAAAGGTTTCCAGTCAATATGCTTCCCCCTAAACTTGTTAAGCTGATACACATCCAAATAATCTTGCTGTGTTCGTAGAAAGTAGGTAATTGATTTGCGATATGGATATTCTGTTAAAATATCAAATTCGAGATATTCATTTAACTTTTCTTTTGCCTTATCAAAGGCAATATCTGTTTCACTCCATTTAGTTGGAGGCACAAAACCTGCCAGTTCAATATCATTGATTTTGAAAGAAATTCTTGTAGGTGTATTTATGCTGCGTTTAATAATAAGATATTGACCGTTATTTAATTTTAACTCTAAATAAAAAGTCTGACCAGAGAAAACTTTGTTTGACAGCAATCCTTTTTTGTTGTCGAATTTGCCCAACAGAAGAAAATCGATTATATGTATCAAAGATGTTTTGCCAAGATTATGTGTGTCTTTTTTGTTGGCTTCGTCCTTGATTTTTGCCAGCACAATATTAAAATGTTCATTAAACCGAACATTTTTAAAATTCCTGTCCGAAAATACTTTTATCAGTTTCATATCTCTGCATATAAGGTGTCTAACTTTTTATTATAATTGATTCTGTCCAGCAGGAATAAAAATGAAAGCGAATACTCAAACAAGTCTCCTGTTTCTTTTCCGACTTGATTAATAATTACGTTTTTCAAATCGTCAAACTGAATTGTACCGCTCTTTTTTATTTCCGACATAATTAATCCGGAAATGTATAAAACGCTATATTTAATATCTGTATGTTTATCGGGCGCAAGCATATATTATTTCTTTTTACCAATATCGCATTGACAGTACATATAATTTAACAGGGTTCTAACCAGTCTCTTTTTGCCTTTTAAATCGGTTTGGTTATTGTTAATTACATAGTTATAAAAATCATCTAACAGGTTCCCAAATTCTGCATATTCATCCCGCCGTAAAGTAATTTTTGCATTTAATTCGCTAACAGTATCCTCATACAAGTTTTTGATTTCTGCATTTATTGGCGATTTTAAGAAACTGTCAATTTTATAAAAATCATCAATATCTCTCCTTATTACATCTTCAAAATAGGATTTACTCAATTTATTAAGTTCGTTTTTCTTTTCCAGATCAATTTTGGAAAAATCTGTTTTATCGTTTATAAAGTTGTTTTCAGATAATGCAGAATGTAATGTAATGATTATTTCTTTCAAATCTGATTCGTCAAATTCTAATGGTTTTAATAAATCGTTCAGCTTGAAGTGTCGAACAATATCGGGATATGCCTGCAAAAAATGCTGAATTTTTTCGTCGGCAATTATTTCGTATGTAATCTTTTCAAACAGTTTGTTTATATTACTGTCTTTTCCTCCTGTTAATTTTCTATTTGTAAATAGCAGGTAATAATCCAACTCATTATTTTCTATCAATTTTTGGATTTTAGGAATTTCTTTATTTAATATTGTTGAAAAATCGCTGTCGGAACAACTTGCATTTTCTTTGGTCGTATGTTTTGCTTGAATGATAATATTTCCATTCCAGGGCTGCGATTCGCTCGGAAAACAATTTGCTTTTCCTGTAAAACGCCCATCTTTCCCGCCATCTTTCCCTTCAGAAAAAGGAATTACAGCAATGCCTAATATTTTGCTGCATATCAGGACTGCCAGATTTTCAAACTCCTGGTCGTTTAAATAATGTAATGGATATTTTCCCATTTTAATATAACGTTTATTTTCATAAAAAATTCCATCTTATACAAATAATTTCTCACCACTAACACTCTCATTTATTTATCCGTGTATTATAAATTTTGGGGACAAATGTACGGCTTTTATTCAAATTAGTCTTTTAATTTTCATTCTCTTTCTCGAAATTGAACACTCCGTCTCCCTGTTTCAATATCATTGTCCTGTCTGCCTGTGCAAACCCAAATTTGTCCTTTGCTGTTACTTCCAAAGGAGAGGATTTTTTTTCCCGTCATGCAAAATTCCTCGCTCCGAACGGGCTAATCCATGCTTTTTGTGGAATAATATCACATCTTTAATTTCTCATAGAAGTTTGCTATAAATTTCTGATTTGCTTCTACAAGTTTCTCAAACTTTATCATATCCGGGTTATATATCAGATCATATCCGGCATCTTTGTTCTTGAACCGGTTCACGCCATACGCCACACTGTTTGCGGGTATATCTTTTGTAATTATCGCGCCGGCTGCTACAACAGAATTTTCACCGATTATTACCGGTCCCAGGACTTTTGCCCCATCGGCAATTATTACGTTTTTACAGATAATCGGATTACCGATATTTTCCCATTCACGACTGATT
>JAISDK010000201.1 GCA_031264875.1 Prevotellaceae bacterium | reverse complement strand
CAGCAAATCGGGATGTTCACCGAATATGCGCTTGAAGGGTAAGTCGTTTTTGGGATCAAGATAACGTGCCATAACTGTAAAATTCTTAATAAATTTTTGCGCAAAGATAGGTCTTTTCCGCATTTCATCAAAAAATGATCTGTTGCTATCGATACCGGGCAGAGGCATAGCCGTCAGGTTAAGTTACGCCATGAACATAATATGCTCTTTCATAGATTTATTCGCCTTAAATTGACGACATTGGGCAATGCCTTGTATCGAAAGTTGCCCTATGCTACTGATTATCGGGCTTTCAACCCTTAACCTGACGGCAATGATTATATAAGGGTGTGACCTTTCATAGTGCATAATGATTTGTGTGTTTTCGGACAGACACTAATTACATTCATTTGAAAACTTTGCGCCTTTATTGGAGACTGTTGTACTATAAAGTTTACAAAGTTTCTGAAACTGCGTACAGTCGAATTATTTTCATCAACTACTTACTCTTTTCCGGTTGCAAACTTGAACACCAAACCGATTTCATGGGAAGAGGTAGAAAGCCCTCTAAAATTTTTGCCTGTAAATCCAAGGTCAAAAATATAATGAACATCCATTATGTCGGATATATATCCTACATGGAAGGACGTAGTGAACGAATTAAGCCTGAAATTCTGACGGCTGTACAGTCCAAGGTTGAAGTTCATGAAGTGATAGAGTACTCCTGCACCCAGCAATGTCACGTCTGCCTGACGGATGAAAAAAATATTCGGTTTAAGTGTGGAATTTTCCAGATAGCGGGTTAGTCCTTTTACGGGCACATATTTAGCGCTGCTAAGTACAGGTATTTTCCATTCGGCATGTGCATAAATTCTTAAGGGTCGCGACCAGTAAACATACTTGTTCTCTTTTCCCAAATGATATATGGCAGCTCCGGTTTCGAAATAATCGGAACTGAACAATCCTCCGAACCCGAAATCGACGCCAAATGTCGATTGTCTTTCGTAAGTAAACTGGTTCGGATCGACAGTCCCGTCGGGATTAATCATGTCCGGAAAAGTTAAATCATTAGGATTGTTGATTCCATAGTACAGATTTGTCATAAGTCCGGCTTTAATATAGTTTGACTGTCCCACAGCTATCCTGTAGGCATAGACCAAACCTGCCGAAGTATAGGAATATGATTTGCTTCCAAGCTGATCACTCATTAAGGCAATGCCTATTCCGCTGTTATACCGGTCGATATATGTGTCAAACGAAGCGCTGTAGGTAGCAAAACTTGTGCCGGAGGCCGGATAATGATTTCTGTAGTTCAGCGTCGCCCGCGTATAGTATTCGTCGCCTGCGTATGCAGGATTGAAAAACAATGGCATAGTGGGCTTTATCGACAAATACGGATCCTGCGCATTTGTCAGAAAAACGTTACTCAAAAATATAGCGCAAAAATATATCTTTATTCTGTACAACTTAAAAACTTATTATGGAATAATTTCCTTTTCTTTTATATCCTTAATATACAATTGAATATTCGCAATTCCCCTGTAGTAATTTTCTGCTATCGAATAACAGACGTCCACAGGATTTCCTCCGTTAAGATGCTCAAAATGTTCCGACTGATTGAATGCTATAGCAGGAATATGCCGATATGGTTCATTTTCCTGAATCAATTCCAAACGCAAATGGTCGCCGTCCTGTCCCACGATACAGCCATTACCGTTGTCATACACATTTTTTGTAACAAAGACAGGAGACATGTTCCCGGGGCCAAAAGGCTGGAACTGTTTTAAAATACGGAAAAACTTGGGCGTTATCTGCTTAAAGTCCAAATAATCGTCAATCTCAGTTCGAGGAATCATCATGTCATCCGTAACAATTTCTTTGGCAATTTGTTCGAACCGTTCTTTAAACCGTTCCAGATTAGACTTTTTCAGAGTCAAACCGGCAGCATACATGTGTCCGCCAAAGTTTTCGAGAAGATCAGAGCAGCCTTCAATTGCCTGATACAGGTCGAATCCGGGGATACTTCGCGCTGAACCGGTTATATATCCGTTGGAATCGGTAAGCACAATAGTAGGTTTATGATACGATTCTATCAGTCGTGATGCAACAATGCCTATCACTCCCTTATGCCACAATGGATTATAAATGACGGTTGCTTTTCCTGCAATTCCTTCGCCGCTATTTTTCAGCATGTTTGTTGCCTCTTGCGTGATTTGACGGTCAACGAATTTCCGGTCGTTGTTATGAGTATTTATTGCTTCGCTGAACAAATCGGCTGTTGCATCCGAATCGGAAGTAAGCAGTTCCACTGCTGCCTTGCCGGATTTCATTCTTCCGGCGGCATTAATTCGCGGACCGATTTTAAACACGACATCGTCAATAGTTACTTTCTGACCTTCGAGTCCCGAAATTTTCAGTATCGATTTAAGCCCTCTGCGAGGACTGTCGTTCAACTGTTTCAGCCCGAAAAACGCAAGAATGCGATTTTCTCCGGTCACAGGTACAATATCCGATGCAATGCTCACCGCCAGCAAATCCAGATAGGGATACAGTTCGGAAAAAGGTATGTTATTAACTATACAAAAGGCTTGCAGCATCTTGAAACCCACACCGCAACCCGACAGTTCGGAAAAAGGATACTTGCAATCGCTACGTTTCGGGTCGAGAACAGCCACCGCTTCAGGGATTTTGTCCCCCGGTAAATGGTGGTCGCAAATAATGAAGTCGATACCTGCCGATTTTGCATACGAAATCTTATCGTTTGCTTTGATTCCGCAATCCAGGGCTATGACGAGCGAAACGCCTTTTTCCTTTGCATGGTCTATGCTTTTGTATGATATCCCGTATCCTTCGCTATAGCGGTCAGGAATATAGAAGAATACTTTTTTGTAATATTTTCTCAAAAACAGGCATACCAGCGACACTGCCGTAGTTCCGTCAACATCGTAATCACCATATACCATGATATTTTCTCTTTCCTTGATTGCATTGTTGATTCTGTTTACGGCAATGTCCATGTCTTTCATCAGAAAAGGATCATGAAGATCTTCCAGTTTAGGACGAAAAAAGGCATGAGCATCTTGAAAGGTATATACATCTCGCCGTACAAGTAAATTAGCTAATACTGTGTCAATTGACAATTCATTTGCTAAGCGCTGTATGTCGGCAGGGTCGCCTTTTTGTTTCATTATCCACTTTCTTTCCATAGACATTGTATATCTTAATTTGTCCGACAAAGATATGACATTTTAACGGATTTACAATATGCGCATTAAAAAAGAGATACAGACCATAAAAAAAGAGACAGGATTTTGGACTTCCTGTCTCTCTCATAACCTAACTTAAACCTATGAAAAAACCAATTTGTATATTAAGATGACTTTCCGATGAAAAAGTTTAATCAGCATGAATTTTTTTTTTTTGCAGATTCGTCAAATGTCCATAAAAAAAGCGATAAAATTTATTGTAACAACTCAGGTACTCTCTAAACGATCGAAATACCGGAATCAAACTACCAAATCAAAAAAAGCATTTCTAATGAACTTCTTCTGCCGACAGTATCGGGAAGAAAAATTATGTCGAA
>JAISDK010000176.1 GCA_031264875.1 Prevotellaceae bacterium | reverse complement strand
CTCGCCGGAGGTCATCTCCGCGCCTCGCCGGAGGTGGTTCGTTAGGCCTATAGTGCTGTCATAGATCAACTTGGAGTTCGATGACAGAACAACCCTGCTTCGACGATTGAACAGTCGTTTCATGCAAGGCAAGAGTATCGTTGCAGACAGCGCTTCGCTCGGCTGGAGAGCAATGTCGTCAAGTTAAGGATTGGAAGCCCACATGGCATAACTCGATATATACCTCTCCCAAGCCTTGAAAGAGTGTAAACCAGTTATTTCATGCCATTTTAGGGCTATTGCCTATAAGTCTTAAGGACTTTAAAGTCCTTAAAGTCCTTAAGACTAACATACTTATAAGCAATCGCATGGCTTAACTTGACGACATTGGGCTACAGCCTCCAAGAAAACACGCCAATATATTTCATTTATTCCCGACGGAACACCTGCGCAATTCACATTTATTTCTCCGTTTTAAATTTTTTTGTACTACTTTCGCACCGCAAAAAAAATGACATATTATGGATGCTATTAAGGCAAGCGAAATCTCCAGTATTCTGAAAATGCAACTGGAAGGAATTAAGACTAATCTGGAATTTGATGAAACAGGCACTGTTTTGAATGTGGGCGACGGAGTGGCCAGAATCTACGGGCTTAATAAGGTTCAGTCGAACGAACTGATTCTTTTTGAAGACGGTTCGCGGGGCATTGTTCTCAATCTTGAAGAGGAAAATGTGGGAGCCGTTTTGCTTGGCTCCTCCGACAGAATCAAGGAGGGAATGAGCGTGAAACGTACCCGCGAAATTGCCTCGATTAAAGTGGGCGAAGGCCTGTTAGGACGTGTTGTCAATGCACTTGGAGACCCGATCGACGGAAAAGGTAAAATCGAAGGCGACCTTATAGAGTTGCCGCTGGAGAGAAAGGCTCCCGGAGTGATATTCCGTCAGCCGGTATCCACTCCTTTGCAGACAGGCATCAAGGCCATTGATGCAATGATTCCCATTGGAAGAGGGCAGAGAGAACTGATAATCGGCGACCGCCAGACCGGAAAAACGGCTATTGCCATTGATACCATTCTCAACCAGAAGGCAACGTACGAGGCGGGCGATCCCGTATATTGCATATATGTTGCAATAGGGCAAAAAGGCTCGACAGTTGCGAACATAGTTAAAACTCTTGAAGAACACGGAGCGATGCAATATACTGTCGTTGTTGTGTCCACAGCATCCGATCCCGCTGCGCTGCAATACTATTCGGCATACGCGGGAGCTACCATAGGCGAGTTTTTCAGAGATACCGGAAGACATGCGCTGATTGTCTATGACGATCTCTCGAAACAGGCTGTTGCATACAGGGAAGTGTCTCTGGTTTTGAGACGTCCTCCCGGACGTGAAGCTTTTCCCGGCGACATCTTCTACCTTCATTCCCGTCTGCTGGAACGCGCAGCAAAAATCATAGCGTCCGACAGTGTCGCAAAAAGCATGAACGACCTTCCGGAAGCGCTGAAGCCCTTAGTCAGGGGAGGGGGATCGATGACCGCCCTGCCGATAATAGAAACGCAGGCGGGCGACGTGTCGGCCTATATACCGACAAACGTTATCTCGATCACCGACGGGCAGATATTCCTTGACGCCAATCTTTTCAATGCCGGCAACCGTCCGGCTATCAATGTGGGAATTTCGGTGTCCCGCGTGGGAGGAAACGCTCAGATTAAGTCAATGAAAAAAGTAGCCGGAACTCTGAAGCTCGATCAGGCTCAGTTCCGCGAAATCGAAGCCTTCTCGAAATTCGGTTCGGATATTGACGCTTCAACAAAATTAGTGCTGGATAAAGGCTTGCGAAATGTCGAGCTTCTCAAGCAGCCGCAATACCAGCCCGTTCCGGTAGAAAAACAAATAGCGGTAATCTTTTGTGGCATCAACAACCTCCTTACCGGAATTGTGCCCGACAAAGTGAGGGATTTTGAAAAGCTGTTTTTTGAAATCCTGGATACAAAATATAAGAATGACATCCTGCAACCGCTGAAAGCAGGAGAGATTAATAATGAAATAGCTTCAAAAATCAAAGAGGCAGCAAAAGACGTTATTATTGCAATTAGTAATACCTGACGGTAAATGAATAAACTGCCGGCATACCTCAAGGAAGAAAAAGAGGCAAAGCGAAAAGGCGGCCTGTACCATAAAACTCAGGTCAATCTTGCTTACAACTCAAACAGGATTGAGGGCAGCCGCCTGACCGAAGAACAAACCCGCTATATCTTTGAAACCCGTACTATCGGTTTTAAAGACGGGGAGGCTGTGCCGGTAGATGATATTATTGAAGCTTCCAATCACTTTGTTGCCTTCGATTACCTGCTCGATACCATTGACATGCCGTTTTCAAGCGCGCTCATTAAAGCGTTTCACCGTATTTTGAAAACAGGTACTTTCGATGCTACAAAAAAATGGTTTAACACTGGCGAATGGGAAAAACTGCCCAACGAAGTAGGCGGAACAGCGACCACTTTGCCCCAAAATGTGGAATCCGACATGAATAAACTCAACGAATGGTATAAAGCCTCTATGGTAACATTTGAAAATATTGTTGAATACCATTACCGTTTCGAGAAAATTCACCCGTTTCAGGATGGTAATGGCAGAGTCGGACGGCTGATTATGTTTCGCGAATGTTTGAAAAACAACATCATCCCCTTTATCATAGACGACAGTCAGAAGCAGTTTTATTATCGCGGCTTGCGTGAATTTGAAAACGCAAGAGGCTATTTGACGGATATCTGCCTGTCGGCACAGGATACATATAAGAAATGGACTGAATATTTTTATGGAAAAATGGAAGAATGAAAAATAGAGGTGAAATTATAATTTATCAAGCCCCAAACGGTGAAACGCAGCTGGATGTGCGTTTGGAAGGAGAAACGGTCTGGCTGACACAGGAGCAAATTGCATATTTATTTGACACAAAACGCCCCGCCGTGACGAAGCATTTGGGGAACATCTTTCAATCGGGCGAATTGGAAGAAAATTCAGTATGTTCCATTTTGGAACATACTGCTGCTGACAATAAAAAATACCGTACAAAGTTTTATAATTTAGATGCAATTTTGTCTGTCGGTTATCGCGTTAATTCCAAAAATGCAACTGTTTTCAGGAAATGGGCAAACAGCGTATTGAAAGACTATATCATCAAAGGCTACGCCGTCAACGAAAAAATGCAGATACAGCAATACAATGATTTAAAGCAAACCATAAAACTTTTGTCAAACGTTGTTCAAAACAAGGAAACTGAATTGACCGCCGATGAAGCTGCCGGACTTTTGCAGGTAATTACCGATTATACTTATGCGCTCGACACTCTGGATAAATACGACTATCAGCAGCTTGCGGTGGAAAAAACTACCGAAAGCGACAAATTTCACGCTACTTACGACAATGCAATGGCAGCAATCGCGCAACTGAAACAGAAATTCGGCGGCAGCTCCCTCTTTGCCAACGAAAAAGACGATTCTTTCAAAAGTTCCATTGCCACCATTTACCAGACTTTCGACGGCATTGAACTCTATACGAGCATTGAGGAAAAGGCGGCGATGCTGCTTTATTTTGTTACGAAAAATCACTCGTTCTCAG
>JAISDK010000156.1 GCA_031264875.1 Prevotellaceae bacterium | reverse complement strand
CATTTTTTCGGCCGAATTTGTCGTTCGTGCAAATGCACAAAGCATTTTTTCGGCCGAATTTGTCGTTCGTGCAAATGCACAAAGCATTTTTCAAACTTGTTTTGCCATTTTATTTTTTACACATTACTAAATAAAAAATCCTCCTTTTCGGGGAGGATTTTTCAGATTTTTTATTCTGTTTAAAATTTAACGCCAAATCTGACGCCGGTTATGACGACAATTCCCGTATAACCAAAAGCAAGCATTTGTTCGTCGAACCGCTTAGCTTCACTGTTATTTCTTAAACTGTGCCTGTATCCAAGTCCCACGAACATGTCGAAAAGGAATCCCGGACTTGGAATTTGATAGCCGAAATATGCATTGATACCCAGTTTGTCGATTCCCTGTTTCACAATGCCATATTCCCTTAGCCGGTATTCGAGACCGTGTTCGGTATATGAGCTCCAGTACCTGTCGTAATATTCAATGCTGTAGTGCGAATACGAGCATCCTCCGGCAAAGTACAGCGATTCTTTCCTGTTGACAAAATGCTTGAAATTCAATTCAAGTCCCGTTCCCCAAAGATGGCTGAGTTCGTCATTTGTAATCATCACCCACTGGTTATCCTCCCTGTCTCTTCTTGCCACCAGATACCCGGCCAGACCTGCCTGAATCCACGAAGGCGTATCACGGATTCGCTTTTCGAAATCGAACCGCAGACCGCTGTTGAAGTTGTACAGCGGGTGAGTTGCGATTGTATATTTTTTTTCCTGATGCGGGAGTTTGTATTCCACCGATTTCCCTGCGTTTCTGCGGAGTTCGGCTTGAGCCTGAATCCGTGCGGGCAGCAGTGATGCGGCCGTCAGCGCGAACAGGACGCTTAATATTGTTCTATTCATGTGATTTTCAGTTTTTACGTTTTACTTCTATTTTACTTATCAGGCGGAATGTGTCGTCACTGTAATCCAGCTGGTATATCCCGCTCGAGGCAACGAGAATCAGGGTTTCGTTGTTGAGAGTAATGACATCATAAGCATCCTCTACATCATATATGTGTGCATTATAAAGGTCATATTTCGGTGTGGGAAATTCTCTGTCGGAAATATCGTACATCGTCAGTATCCTGTCGCATACGAACAGCTTGTCGCCGTCGATTCCCATACCTTTGGGCGACACGAATCCTTCTATATTACGTATATGCTTGGGCTTTGTAAGGTCTGTTATATCATATACCTGAAGGATATTGGAATTTCGTCCGCACCACACGTTGCTGGAATTGAGAGTTACGTAAGCATAATTGCCCTGTGCCACCACCGGGTCGCAGCTGAGAATATGCGATGTAGTGGACAGCTGCTGCAGCAGTCCGTGATTTGAAATGCTATATATGTACATTCCATCCTTGGCGCCGATAAACAGCAGTGAATCCATCGGAAATATTGTTTCGATACCGACATTCTTCAGCTCCTGGGTTCTTGCCGAAAGGAAAACGGGTTTTTCGGGAACCGAAATGTCAAACGAGTTTAAACTCGATTGATCGACAGTGAAAAGAATATTATCAACGATGCAAAACCGCGCCATCGAGCCGCCTTTTCCTTCGGAATAACTTGTACCGTTGTTGAATTCGCCACCGCTCATGGAATCTGTCGAACACGATGCCGAGAGCATTATCGTTGCTATGGCAAGCAATTTATATATTTTATTCATCTTTGTACAGTTTAATATATTCAACGCTTAACCCATTCTACGAGAATTAAATTTTCGGGACGGTCTTCATAGTACCTGATATATCCGCGGGGATGCTCAAGCTCTGGAAATACCTTTTTTATCCGACTCGTTTCCTTCCTGCCGATCAGGTCGAAACTGACCAGATCTACAGCATTGTCGAGATACATGATGTCGCCTTTCACAGCCATGTCTATACATCCGGGAGCCATGATGAATCCTTGTTTTACCGGCTTTTCGGGACTGGAGTTGTCAATGACATGCACGCCCTTATATTTTTCGTTTACATAGATATACTGACGCGCGTAATAAATTTTGCCGGGATTGGTTATTTCCTTCCCCGTATCAACATAGAAGACCGATCGTTCCAGATTCTCCCTGTCCATGTAAACAGCATAATAATCGTAATAATCGCCTTCGGAACTGCCATGCACCGCCATCAGTGCGGTAAAGGCAAACAGCAGCGCTGTTTTAAGAAATCGTTTCTGTTTCATTGTGCTTAATTTTTTTTTTTTACAGTTACACTTTTTATTTTAATATAAATTAATTGTTAATCGCCATGTATGACGGCTTTTTAACATAAAATGTTGCACAGGCGGCATGTTTCCCGTGGTTTTTTTCCAATAATACAGTGTTACGAAAAATATCCGGGCAATGGTTAATGATTAATGGGCTGGCGCCGGCAATCCTGTTAATCCAGGCTTGTGTAATAAATAATCCTTACTTTTGCCGCATTAAAAATAAATTAATATGAAACAGTTACCGGTAGGAATACAATCATTTGAGGACTTGCGAAGCAACAATTATTTGTATGTGGACAAAACAGAGCTCATTCACCGATTA
>JAISDK010000127.1 GCA_031264875.1 Prevotellaceae bacterium | reverse complement strand
CAGGATCAACGCCGGTAATGGGTCCTTCAAAAATATCCTCCCAGCTTTCTACTTTGATCGTGCCGTTCGTCTCATCGCCCCAGTCTCTATCAAGCATGTTTTTACGAATAACACAATTGCTCCCGATATTAACAGACCATGGCTCTATTACAATATTGTTGGATATTTGAGAGTTTGATACATCAGCAAAAGCACAACTTTTGCCAATATAATAATATCTAACTACATTATGATCTATTACTCCGCCATCTACTTGAAAAATAGAATGTAGTACATTATTTGTAAAGTTAACAGCGCTATTGCCACCGTTTGAATTATTTCTAATATAATTCTGATTGATTACAATGCCCTGACAACTGCTGTTTCGTACCTGAACGCTGTTTACATTGCAATAGCGCAGCAAAAAGTTATTTACCGCCACTTCGCCTGTTCCGATATTTACATTTCCGGTTAAATGCACTCCCATCAGGGCGCTGTTGCCGGATCCGCCTTCAAAGGAGAGATTACCGCTTATTAAGGTGAAGCCGTCGGCATTGTCATTGTCCGGCTTGTGTCCGATACCGATGATGGTCAATTTTTTGGTAATCTTGGTTTCGTCCTTTACCTGAAACCCGCCGCCGGACAGATTGCCGGATAAATAGAGGGTACTGCCTGCCGCCGCCTGAGTAATCGCGGTGTCGAGGCTGGCGTACAGTGTGGTGGCGCCACCGGGCGCTACAACCGAAATCTGTTGTGCATTTGCTGCAACGATGGCTGCAAAAAACGCCATCCATGTTAAAAATACTTTCTTCATACTAATTTAATTTTTAATTCATTATTTGATGTATAAACTTATTGATTCTAAAAATATTTGCTTTTCCGGAACAGCGGTACTGCCAACCCAGCCTGTACTTGGCTGCTACAAACATGATCCTTCGTTCCCGAAAACGAGTAATATCCGAACAGATAACCAATTTTCAAATTGAGGCGCAGCCCCACATTCACATACAAGTTCGTATTATAATACCGGAATGTGGAAGTCTCGCGGATATCCTGCAATCTTTCCATAATCAACTTCTGCATTAGCACAAGCGTATCGGTTGTCGGGTAGCCTTGCCGGGAATGCCGGTTTCCGTTACGTTTCCGTAGTCATCTTCTTCATCCTCATCTCCACATCCCTCCTCCTCCTCATCACGAAAGGAACTAATCATATACAGTTCCAACATTACCGCAAAAACAGCAAACGTCATAAAGTTTCTCTCGCTCGTAAGGCTTTTCAGACTCGTTTCGTTTTTTTGAATGCTCTCTGTTTCCATTGCGCTGATGTTGTTTGCGTATGGTTGCTTTTGTTGTACAATAATTATCAAGTGTTTCATATTTTTTTATTTCTAATTCAATCTATTGTGCCCGCTTTTCTTATTTTATCCCCTAAAATCGAACAGGTCTTATATTCCATGTGATCTACAGAATATAAATGCTCAGCTATCTCTATCGCTTTATTTAAACAGATTTCTGCCTCTTCCAGAAGAGCATGCTTTTTCTCCGCTTCCCATTGCGAAAAACATATATCGGCTATGTGCCGATATGAAAGCATCAAGGCCCTGTATCTTCCGTCGCCCAATATTTCTTTCCTGATTTGAAGCGCTTCTTCTGCCATTTTCCTTGCTTCGGAATATTCGCCTCGAGTTTCATACAAAGTAGCAAAATTCTTTAACCCTCTAGCGGAAGAAAGACAATGTGTCCCAAATTCTTTTACTTTTATTCTTTGAGCTTCGCGTAAATATTTTTCCGCTTCTTCCAGATATTCCGCTTTTTTATCTCCTGCTTCGTACAAAAACAGTAAAGTCATTCCCAGATTATTATACGGAGCCACCATGGACGTGTGATTTTCATCATAAAGCGCAGCACTGTGTGCCACATATTTTTTCCTTGCCACTAAAGCAAGTTTCAGATACATGATCTGTTCATCGAAAAGCCCGTCGTTTGCCCTTTTTTTGGATATGCTGGTATAAGCAAATCCAAGAGCATTGAATGTTTCTTTTTGGGCATACAACAAATCCGAATGAACGGAATGGATTTTTCCCACTAAGAGAGTGTCGATTTTTGCAAGCACATTTTTCAATGTTTCTATCGCCTCTTCCTGCTTATCCAACATACGTTGCGAAGCTGCAAAATATCTTTCGGCATTAAGATACTGGATATCCGTTTTCGGCAGGCATTTTTTGGCTATTGCCAATGCCTCTTCCCTCCATTCGTATGCTATACGATATTTGCCTTTGTCTTGACTATAGTCCAGATAGGACATGCTATAAAAACGATAAATCTCTACTAAATCAGCCTGCCAGTTTTTGGGCTTTTTATTTTTATTGGGATAGAACACCTTCTCATAATTCCGAAAAAGATATTCGGCATGCAGATACGACAATTTGGGAGAATTGCTGTTTCGCACCAATAGGCTTACATAATTTTTTCTCAGCAGATAAGCCGGAATACTGTCTTCACCAATATACCGAAGAATGGCATCCACACAATCATAATACGGTATTTTATGCGTATATGCTTCACCGTCCCGTACATACAGGAAATCGGTCATATTCCGGATAAGGGTACTGCAATTTTTGGAATTCGGCGCTAATTTTTTTCTGAGAACGTTCTGTATCAGACCGTGGCATTTATACATAAGAATCGGTTCATCATCATAATCCTGTCTTTCCTGTATCAGCCATCCTTTTTCAAACAGTCTTAAAAACAGTCTTTTTAGACCCGTTTCTGTCTTATCGTCGCCTTTCATCCACAAAACCAAAACGTTTTCCGGCACAGGTCTGTCCGGTAATACGGAAAAATAACCGAGTATCTGTTTTTCTTCGTCTGTAAGCCTGTCAATCTTAAAAATAGATTCGATGTGCCCATACAGCGTTGCATATTTTCCCTCTTGGTCCCGAATCTCTACCTGTTGCAAATCATTGTGAGCTATTCCATTCTCCTCCAGAATGGACAGAAGTTTTTTGATGGAACGGCTCTTATTTCCAACTTTTGCAAGCAAGACAATCAAAGCTGTATGATAATTCAACAGTCTAAGGATTTGATGCAAGTCCGTCCTGTTCCTCTCTTTGCTTTCCTCTGTTGCTCCAAAATGAGAATAGAACAGTTCTTCGCAGTACTGGCACGTTAACTCGTTTATATTAATCACTCTTCTTCCGAATGTTCTATCATCCATGAGAGCCCGGGTAGTAACCAGCACTTTCCATCTTAACAACGATAACTTTTCTATGAATCGTACCTGTTCTATTTGTACCACATTATCTATTACCAATAATACCTTTTCGCCCAGCACATTCGACTGCCTGACAAAACGGACAAACTCGTTATCCGTATTTTCACTGTCTTCTTTGAACGAGAAAATAGTGGAATTGAGAACGTCTTTGCGAACATCTTCATGGCTTGCATTAATCCAGAAAATATAATCATACTGTTGAGCATATTGGGGTGAATTGCAATATACCTGAGCGACTGTTGTTTTTCCAATACCACCGATGGAATGTAAATAAACGGGTAATGCTTCATCCTTCAGCGCCGAATCAATCTCCGACAGAAAATTAACCCTGTCAACAACCTCTTGGAGGCTATAACCGAGCGCATAAGTACCCTTTTCTATGGTCTTGAAGGGATTGCCTTCATCCATATTTATAATGGTTTGAGTTTGCAAAACCGGACTTTTTTCCAAATGTTTGGACTCAAACGTTTGTATGATTGTATTCATTCTATTACTTTATTAATTGTTTGTGTTTGTGTTATCGGACTACGTTTTGCTTTCTTGACAGAAAGTTCTTGTGAAGAATCTATTTGTCGTGGATTTTCTGCTTTAACTGTTCGCTTTTGTATTATCGGACTGTCCTCTGCTTCTCCGACAGCAAGTTTTTGCGAAGAACCTATTTGTAGTGGATTTTCTGCTTGCTTTCCGTTTTTTTTCTTTTTATAGAAGAATCCGACTGCAAGCGTAAGTACTACGCAGCCTATTCCACTAAATATCCACTGTATGTCAGACATAACTTCTTCTGAAATCATTTCTATATTACATATTTTATATTTTCATTTTATTAAGACGATTATCTCGCGAGATCAAGACGGTTATCTCACAAAACCGAGATAACCGTCTCGAAAAACCATCACTTCGACAGCGATTCTACAGCGGTGAAAGTCGCCTTTTTCAAAGTTTCCTTCAAGGCTTCCGATGCAGAGAAACGGATGTTTACGTGCTTGATTTGCGACGCCGTTACTTCCGCTTCCGTTGCAGCGCCCTCACTGCTAACCGTCAGGCGAAACGTGCCCAGTTCGCCCAGTTGCACGGTTTTCCCGTTGAGCAAATAGTCCGTTAGCACCTTGTACAGTTGAGCGATGGCAAACTCCGCTTCCTTGGGATTCAGCGTCGTCTCGTCTGCGATGCGTTTCGCGACCTCCTTTTCCCTAACTAATCCCATGCTTTTCAGTATGGGATACCATAACTTGGGATCTCCCGGCTTAGACGGATTTCCCCTTTCTACCTTGTTATACAATATGGACATAATATGGATATATTATCTCCTGCTCTTACGGCTTCGCAGGTCTTGCCCCGTTTTTTCTAATGGTTTTCGGCATCCATTATAATTTGTTATTCGTAATTTGCAACACGATTTCCTCGCCCCGTTCCTGCGCCTCGGTCAGGATTTCGACCAAACGTTTTTCGTACTGTATTGAATTGATGACCTTACCTTTGACTTTATTCTCACCAACGAGTATGCAGCCCGAACTGTCGTTTTTAGTGTTTCCGCGATGTATCAGTATTCCGCTGAATCCCGGCACATCCAGCAGACGCGGAAGCATCCGCTTTTTTGCCGGCGAGAGGTTTACGATTACTTTGTATACGCCTGTCGGGATAGCCGTCTCATGCGGAACCTTGATTCGTTTAATCTCCTCCAAAGGCATAGATTGTCTTAAACCCCGGTCGGCGTCTTCGAGCGTATCACAGAGGTATACGCCATTCATATACAGGGAACCTGTGGTATAGTCTTCTCCTCGAAACCTGCGCTGTAACATCAATTCCATTTTATTTCATCTTTTAAATATTGACTTCATTCTCAAACCCAAACAGCGTATAATCCACCTGAATATTCCCCGTCGTATCATACACGTCCTGTTTGTCGCGCGATCCATGCGGATAATGTTCGGCACGGTTGAGCGACGCCTGCCAGTAACCCACAAGATCATCCTTGTTGGCTCGCAGTTTTTGCCGCAACAAGCTGAGCGCCACTCCGCCGACGGCGATCACGCCCGACAGCACGGGATTGCTGATGGCCAGCGCGGTTTCCACCGCTGCATACAATCCCTTGAAAGCATCGCTGTCGATTACCTTGTCGGCGTCGAGGGCGAAGTTGCGCACATCTTCGTCCGATTCGATTACCCACAGTTGCAGGTTAAGCGAAGCGGGAATAAAGTCGCTTTGATAAATCACTAAACCGGATTCGCCGAACAGCATGGACTGATTATCTTTTACCCCGTTGATTTCTATGCTGTTGCTTTGGGCAAACTTTGCGACTTCGGTCTGTACGGCTTCCAGCAGTTTTTGACGGCGGGAGGATTCGTC
>JAISDK010000106.1 GCA_031264875.1 Prevotellaceae bacterium | reverse complement strand
CAAAACTGTTTTTCGGTTATGGAATATTTCTTTAGAGCATCTTCAAAAGCGATTTCTTGATTACTGAATACTTCCACGTCTATTGCCATGGCGGCAATATCAAGTCGTTCATCTTCATCCAGGCAGAACTCCATGTGCATTAATGTTGTCAATTCTTCTTTCATATCATTATTTTTTTTTTGCAAAAGTAATTGTTTTTTACGAATCCGAATTTTTATCATTTCTTTCAATTTTTTCGCGTATTATGCGGTAAATAACTCTTTCGATTGATATTTTTTGACCTTCAGCAAGCTGGATTTTCGCTTGTTCTCTGATTAGAAAGGTGTGTACTGAAATGGGTAATCGCCTAAGTAACATTGTTTTAAACTGATCCATTAATCCAAATTATGGCAAGTGTGTTGAACCGGATGAAGAGGTTGAACATCAAGGTGTTTCTGTCGTTTGTTGAGACGCTGCCATGATGTTGATTGATTGGGGCTTTAAGGAGCGTAAGAATTGAAGGGACTTTGGAGATTTTGAATTATGAATTTTGAATTATAGTTGGATATAACAGTAATTTGCAGGGTGTGATAACGCGCATTATGGTGGTTCTGGAAAGTATAGAAACTGAAAAAGTGACTAATGATTCTTGTTACACAGTCACATATTCCAGTATGACAATGCACAAATTCACTTGGACATGTCCACAAAACTTGTGGGCATGTCCACGAAGTGTGTGAACATGCCCACAAGGCTTTAAGATGATAAGATGAATATTGAACTGCTCCCATTAAGGGATTTTTGCCATATCCTCGCTATTTTTTTACACTTTTAACAGTCTTAACTATATCTTCGCCAATACCTATTTTATAGCCTGATGAATAATAAACTATTCCACCGCTATTTGTCAAAAACAGCGTTAATGGAAAATTATCGTTAAAACTCAGTTTCAGAGTGGATACAGTCTCGTTTAACAGAACACGCTTACTGTCAAGTCCCCATAAAGTATTTTTCGGCAGATTTTTAAATACCGCATGGTCGAATGCCGGGCTGAACTTGTCATCAGGAACAAGGAACAGTATTCCGCCGCCCCATTTGTTCAATTCGTCGGTTTGAGCTGGTAAATCCTGCAAGACATGTTTTGTGGGTTCCCTGTCGGGGTCGGCAAAACACAGCATAACTCCGTTTCCGTCGGATAAATCTTTCAGTGTCGTTTCATTGCCGGAGGTCAGGGAAATTTTCGTATTCATGTCGATTATTCCTAAAACCTGCATTTTACTGACAACTTCCGGCATTTTTATTCCCAGATTAAGCGACTGGTTTTCTTTTATTTCAAAGTATTTATTATTTATTGTAACCGAACCGTCATTTGCTCTGCTGCCGACCATAAGCCTATAATAACCTGCATCGACAGAAACAGTTGAAACGTCTTCATGCAAATCCAGCGTCGCGAAATCCCCGTTCCGGAAACGGGCTAACGAATAGTGAGTTCCGTACTGTGGCTTGAGCAGATTTCCTTTGGCGCTTACGAAAGTTATTTTTGCCTGAGGATATATTTCCCTGCTGTCATCTTCAAATTCCGCATTCTTCCATTCGCCGTCGTAGTATTGCGGATGACCTGTAGCCGGATTCAAACGGGCTGCAATACCGGCGCTCCGGCACAGTGAAACGAAAAAGATATTGCGCGAATGTCTGTCGGTTATTTTCATTTCATAAACACCCCGCGGCGTAACAGGACAGTTATAGTAGTTCTGTTCATCGTCGATTCTGATATTTTCCTTTACATAATTTACTATTTCTCCGACATTTGCCCGAACATGTTCCACAATGCTGCCGTCAAACTCTTTCTGGAAAAATTCTCTCCATGGACGGATGATTTCCCTTGATATTCTGGGTGAAAGCAAATTCTTTGCAACAATATCTTCAGGTGTTCCGGCTTTTGTACCGACTTTGTGAAATCCCTGCAGGTGACTTGTGAGTATTTTCTCGGGAGCATCGCGCAAATCCTTGTTCGAAACAGACGACAGAAATGGAAACAGATATTTGTCATCTTTATGTTTTTCAATAAATTTTTGTATTTCCCTCCAGTTTCCCTGCGAAGCATCCATGTATTTCCACGTTTCGCCGACAGGCAGATTCAACTTTGAGGCAAGGTCTGTAGCCGCCTGTTCGCCGATAAAAGTATTCATATATGCCTTGCGTATGGAATCTTCCAGACGTAGTCGCCTTCCATTTTCGGCAGCGAGTTCGGACGGCAGGCCTTTAACTGTCTGTTCCGCCGGAGGAACCAGCTCGTAACTGTCTTCAAAAGTGTCTCCTGCCTTTTTGCTTAAAACGACAGTAACGCTTTCATTTTTCGACGTGGAGACAGCGTATCCGAAAATGCCGTTCCTGCTTGCCCATACCAGCACATCGCCTGCGCCGGTATATATCGACGCTGTGCCTGCGGAATCTGTTACCGATTCGACAATGGAATAATATTCGGCATAATTATACACTTTGAATGTCACAGTTGCACCGGCAACAGGTTTGCCTCCGGCATCGGTTACCAGGGCTTTCGCTTCGCGGACGGCGGCATAGTTCGACAACAGATTTATGGTTGAATACATCGGTTTATCGATATTTTTCTCTTCCCCGCCCGTATATTTGCCGAAAACATTAGTGTGAACCATCATCGCCCTTTTTGCAGGAGCTGTAAACCATGCAACATCCAGTACCGGTTCCGGCTCGCAGGCGCCCATGTAGCGCCATTTGCCGTCAATCCACACTTCGACCCATGCATGATTGTCGTCGGTATGCGCCCAGCGGGGTGTATAGCACTGTCGTGCAGGGATTCCCACAGCACGTAAAGCGGTGGCGGTGAAAGTCGATTCTTCGCCGCAACGTCCCCACGATGTTCTTACCAGATCCAGGGGAGAAGACGTTCTGCCGTCTGTAGCTCTGTAGTTTACCTTTTCGTGACACCAGTGATTCACTTCCAGGGCTGCCTCTTCCATGCTGAGGTTTTTAACACGGTTCTTCAGTTCGTTGAAAAACACGATTCTCGCAGAGTCTAAATTCTCGTTATTAATACGGTAAACTAAAACGAAATGACGGAATATTTCTTCGGGTATTTTTGCTCCCCATTCGAAAAAATCACGTACCTCGAAAGCCTTACGCACCTGTGAGAGATAAAAATCGCCGTTATAATCCGATAAATCACTCAAAGGCATGTATGCGAACAGAAATTCCAGAGCCTCTTTTTCTTCAAGGCTCAAACCGGGGGTGTCGAAGACAGAAAAAAGAGCTTTCGCTCTTGTTGCGCTCACCATCGTTTTACGTTGAAGAAAATCGGACTTTACCTGTTCGCGATATTCTTTATTTGAAAAGAAACTTTTTTCACTTTGCTGGCATGATGTCGCCATGCAGGCATACAATGCTAAAAATAAAAGATAACATATTTGTTTCATACAAAAAACATTAAAAATGACAGCACAAAAGTAACAGAATTTTTTTTAATGAAAATCATCGTCCGCTGCGGGTACATTTTAGAATATATCCTGGGTGTGAGGTGTAACAAAGATTATCAGCATAAAATATCTTCGTACAATAAAAAAGTCCGAAAGAATTTGAATTACTTCGTAGTTCTGACAGATAAGTTCTACGGCTTACTGCTCTCCATTTGTACGGGTTATCAAAATTAAGGGAGGAAAAATTAATAACATATAACAATGTGAACTTTCTGGATTGCTTCGTTCCTCGCAATGACAAACACAACTATGGTTTGCTTCGATTTATGATG
>JAISDK010000063.1 GCA_031264875.1 Prevotellaceae bacterium | reverse complement strand
CGACTACGCCGACGTAGTTATCGACGGACTGCTGAGCATCGATCCGGAAGCGCTGTATATCGGATGCGACGACATGGGCAGGGGAATGACAGGTCCAGAGTTCGCAGAAATACGAATCTGGAACGTCCGACTGACCGACGAACAGATAAAAGCTCTCGGTAAACCATAAACGTAATCGAATTACAGATTATAAACTAATGGAGACGCGACAAAATTCCGCATGTATATTTTCCCCGACACTGTCGGCGAAGAATCCGAAGCCTCGGATTTCTTCCCAACGGTGTTGGCGGAAAATCCCGCGCTTCGGATCTTTCCCCGTGCCGCGAGCGGATTTTGTTGCACATCCAAGTTACTAATTGCTAATGATTAAATTATATATAATGTTTTATTTTTAAATTATCTTTATTATGAAAAGAGTATTTTTATTTTCATTAATGACGCTTGTATGCATAGGCATGGCAAGCTGTGGAGACAAGGAAGACGAAGGTGGCGTGCCCTTGACCGGAATTACAGTATCGCCACCATCACTGAGCCTTACAGTGAATAACATGATGCAGCTGACGGCAACACCCGTACCCGGTAATGCTACCGGCGTGTCGTTTGAATGGTCGTCGGCAAACGAAAGTGTGGCAACGGTTGACCAGACCGGCCTTGTCACAGTACTCAAGCTGGATTCTACTGTTGTTACAGTACGCAGCGGCTCAATATCGACAGACGTACCGATAAAAGGCGTCGTGCGGACAGTCGATCTGGTAGGCATTGATATAAAAGCTGCAAATGTAGTTGTCACAGCGCCTATCGTACTGCCGTTGGACGACAGCGTTAGGTTAATTGCTGCTCCCGTTCCTGAAAATGCTACCAATGTAACGCTGGCATGGACGTCGGCGGACACGGAAGTGGCAACGGTTGACCCGACCGGTCTTGTCACAATCACCGGCATAGGCTCAACCACCATTACGGTAACTAGTGGAACGGTGTCGAAATCGGTTAACGTGACCGGAACCATCAAGGGAGTGACGGTGCAAGACGCCAGCGGAGAAGCAGCCGGAATTGCCGGAATCGGCGCCATGCGTCAACTCAGTGCGATAATCGATCCCGCAGGCACGGGAGATATTGCAGTATGGACAACGAGCAATCCCAACATTGCAACAGTGACCGACCTTGGAGAGGTGACTGTAGTAGGCGAAGGTATCGTTACCATTACGGCTACTGTTACAGTTACCGGAGGCACATTCTCGGCAGACTATACTCTGAGCACCGGTGAGCTGTTTGACCTTGCCATAGGCTACTGGACTTTCGACGACCCCGAAAATCCGGGCAAGGCTACAAAGGGCACAGACCTCATAATTAACGGTGAATTGACAATTGTAAATGGCCCAACACCCGTCAAGTACGGATCGGGCGATGGCGAGGTTGTGACAGAGGTAGATGTACCCTCGGCAGGCAACATTGCCGTAATGGGAAAAAAAGGCGACCACACCCTGGAATGGCAGCATCAGCAGACCCCTGTTCCCAGGACATTTACCATGATGTGGGACACCAAATTCTTTGGCTACCGGCAGTACTATGCAATGTACTGGAACGGCCAGGATAACGATGCAAACTGGTTCTTCCGGTGGAGATGGCAAAACTACGGCGACAACGAGAACGAAAAAGATCCCCGTGACGACGCCGCCGAGGAGAAGCCGCGTCTGACCGCCGGCCGAGGCGACTATTTCCAAATAGCAGAGCTTCCCGAAGGCGAATGGACACCATGGTGGCGAGTAGTACTTGTTATTGAGGTATCTGCCGACGATACCGGTACATGGACAGCTTATGTGGACGGGAAGAAAATCCAGTCCGGCAGAGAGCTGGGTGTGCTGTGGATGTTTGCATGGCATGAAAACTTGCCCATTTATTTCCTCTCCGACGGAAGCGGAAATGATGGCGACGACGGCATTCAGCCTGTTGCATCAATAGCAGTATGGAACAAAGCGCTGACGGAACAGGAAGTAGCTTCTCTCGGAGGAGTGAAGTAACAACTGTTGCACCAGTTACGGTGAAAAAAACAAGTGGAGATCCTCTTACGGGGGTCTCCATTTTTTTACTTGAAATTAAAATGATTACTTTTGCGCAAAAATAAATTATCAGATATGAGATACTTTAACATAGCAGGACCCTGTAACAGGGCAAAACATTACATGATAGAAGCCTCCACACGCCTTTCAGGCGTTGAGCAGCTGATTGACACGGAACAGTATTTTGTGATACATGCAGCCCGTCAGAGCGGGAAAACAACTTGTCTGAAAGACTTAGCCCGACGCCTGAACGCTTCCGGCAAGTATTATGTCCTGTACTGTTCGCTGGAATCCATGCAGGAAGTAAAAGACCCCCGGATAACAATACCCGAAATTGTCAAAAAAATAAAAAACGCCCTCTTCCTGTACAATATTCCACAAAGCAATGATTTTGCAAAAGATGCGGATTACGGCAATTTCACAAGCGTTTTATACATGTCACTCACCATGTTTTGCACGAAGCTGGATAAACCTCTGGTACTCCTGTTTGACGAAGCCGACTGTTTGAGCGACGAAGCATTAATCGCATTTTTACGACAGTTGCGCGACGGATATAACAATCGTCCCGATCTGCCTTTTGTCCACTCCATAGCATTGACCGGCATGCGAAACATCCGCGATTACAAGGCGCGGATACGTCCCGACAGCCAGTCGCTCGGTTCGGCAAGTCCCTTCAATATCGTTACGAAATCGCTGGCTTTGAAGAATTTTACAAGCGAAGAAATCAGCAGCCTCTATCAGCAGCATACGGATGAAACAGGACAGGTCTTCGAAAAAGACGCCGTTGAACTCGTCTGGCAGCAGACGCAGGGACAACCCTGGATAGTGAACGCTATTGCCCGCGAAGTGACAGTAGAAATGCTGAAATCCGACTGCACGCAGGCCGTTACCGCCGAACTGGTCGAAAAAGCCATCCAGAACATAATCCTGCGACGCGACACGCATATCGACAGCCTGCTCGAACGGCTGAAAGAAGAACGCATACGGAAAGTGATCGAACCGATTATCACAGGCGAAGACGTTTTCGACCGCCTGTCCGACGACTTACAGTATGTAGTAGATATGGGGCTGATTACAAATATCCGGGGGCGGCTGACTCCAGCCAATCCCATTTACTCCGAAGTCATAGCCCGCACATTAACATACAATATGCAGGAGAAACTGATGGAAGACAAAAGCTCCTGGCAAATGTCCCGCTACATCAAAAGCGGACGCATCGACATGAACCTGCTGATGCGTGACTTCCAGCAGTTCTGGCGCGAAAACAGCGACATCTGGCTCACGAAGTTCGACTACGAAGAAGCCGCTCCGCACCTCATTCTGATGGCATTCCTGCAGCGTATCATCAATGGCGGCGGCAGAATTATCCGCGAAATGGCAGCAGGAACCGGACGGCTCGACATCTGCCTGATATATGAAGAGCAGAAATATCCAATAGAACTCAAACTGTGGCGTGGCGAAAAATCGCTCAAAGAAGGCATCAATCAAACCCTGCGCTCTATGGACGTGTACGGCTCGACCGAAGGCTGGCTTGCCATTTTCGACCGGAATCCCCAAACGCCGTGGAACAGGAAAATCTACATGGACAAACAGGTCATCGAAGGACAAACAGTTACAGTCGTGGGACTGTAAACAATTGAAAACCTCGCAACGCAATGCCACGTCACATCCGGCGCGACATTTTGGAACACGCCATTCTCAATTTGTCCTGCGCCCGTCCGATTGAATTTCATTAAAATATATCTACCTTTGCGCCCGTTAATATTTAAATAATAATAAATTGGCTGCGTCAAACTTTGTAGATTACATTAAGATTTTTTTTCGGTCGGGAAACGGAGGCCCCGGCTCAACTCATTTACACAGAGAAAAATTTGTATCCATGGGAGGCCCCGACGGCGGAGACGGCGGGCGCGGAGGACACATCATACTCAGGGGAAATAAACAGTACTGGACACTGATACATCTCAAATACCGTAAACATATCCATGCCGAACATGGAGAATCGGGCAGCGGCAACCTCTGTCACGGAGCCAACGGAAAAGACGCCATTCTCGACGTCCCCATCGGAACAGTAGCCAGAGACGAATCCGGCAAAATCGTATGCGAAATAACACATGACGCAGAAGAAACAATCATGTTGCACGGAGGCAGAGGCGGCTTGGGCAACGCCAGCTTCAAATCGGCAACCAACCAGACGCCGCGATACTCGCAACCCGGCGAACCCGGATGCGAAGGCTGGTACATACTGGAGCTGAAACTCCTGGCAGACGTCGGTCTGGTCGGATTTCCCAACGCCGGCAAATCCACCCTGCTGTCCGCAGTATCGGCAGCAAAACCGAAAATTGCAGACTATCCCTTCACCACCCTCGAACCCAACCTCGGCATAGTGAACTACAGAGAACACCGGTCGTTCATTATGGCCGACATACCCGGAATCATAGAAGGCGCACACGAAGGCAAAGGTCTTGGATTACGATTCTTGCGACACATCGAACGCAACTCCATCCTTCTGTTCCTCGTACCCGCCGACAGCAGGGACATTGCAGGAGAATACCGTACACTTTTAAACGAACTCGAAAAATACAACCCCGAACTACTCGACAAGCGCCGGATACTGGCCATATCCAAAAGCGACATGCTCGACAGGGAGCTAATCGACGAAATTGAAGCCGACATCAACCAGCGCGTTCACAACGCGCCGCATATCTTCATTTCCTCAGTGACGAGAAGTAAAATACTCGAATTAAAAGATCTAATCTGGAAAAATTTAAACATATAGAACTATGCTCATAGTATTGGAAGGTTTGGACGGCGCCGGCAAAACCACACAGGTGAACTTGCTGCAAAAGCATTTTGAATCGAAAAACATAAAAAACACGTTTTTGCACTTTCCACGCTTCGACGCCCCCGTATATGGAGACCTGATAGCATCTTTCCTGCGCGGCGAATTTGGCAATGTCAATGCAGTCGATGCCCGTCTGGTAGCCCTGCTGTATGCCGGCGACAGAGACAATGCCGCACCGCAGTTAAAATCATGGCTTGCCGAAGGAAAAGTCGTTATTCTTGACCGTTACGTATATTCGAACATCGCTTTTCAGTGTGCAAAAATCTCCGACAGCGCCCAGCGGGAAAAAATGCGCGAATGGATTTTGAATCTGGAATACAGCTTTTTTGGAATCCCCCGTCCCGACATCAGTATTTTTCTGGATGTACCGTTTGACTTTACGCTGAAAACATTGAAATCACGGCGCGAAGGTACCGACAGAGACTACCTTGGCGGGAAAAAGGATATACACGAATCGGATTTTGACTTGCAGAGAAAAGTACGTGCAATATATCTGCAACTGACAGGTATCGACAAACATTTTGTCCCGATAAACTGTATCGACGAAAATTCAGTAATGAAAACGCCTCAAGTCATCCACAAGGAGATCATCATGCTGATTGAAGAATTGATCAAAGGCTAAACCTCAGTCCGATACCCAAACCGAAAGAAACAGGACATTCGGTTCTTATATTTTCAGGCTGTCCGTTATCGAAAAAGTATCCAAGTTGAGGTTCAAAAAACATTCCCAAGCTTTTGTGAAGTTTGTATGTCACTCCTGCCATCCCATTGACAGACCATTGCAGGCCTTTCATTTTTATTTTGGTAGCAAGATTGTCGTTACGGTCAATACGGGAATGAACGCCTTTTTCCACCATTCCACCTGCCGAGGCATAGATATTCCAGCCGGGTTTGGAAACTACGTAGCAAACAACATTCAAGGGGATTCCAAGATAATGTAACTGTTGATTGGCAGTATTTTTATTCCATTTATACTTGGTCGAAAGATATGTATAGCTCAATCCGCTTTCTACAGCCCATCTTGTATTAAGGTCTTTACGTACAATAAACTTGGCCGATAACGGCAGTCCGTATTGCGAACCGGCATTGTCGGGTACCATTATCTCGTCTTTATACTTATTCCTCACATAATCTACCGAATTTGACGAAGTTAAAAGAGGAGCAGCCATAATAAGCTCCGAATTTCTGTTGCGCACACTATTCAATGCCTGATAATTTTCGGCGCCAAAACTCATTGAAACAGACCACTTCTTATCGTTCAGCCCGGTTCGGTCAAGACGAGCAGTCACATCTTTTCTTCTACTGTTCTGCATATAATTATCGTCTTTCTTATCGTCCGGTTTACTGCTCAAAGCGCCGGTAAGGCGCACGTCATTTGATCGCTGAAGCTTATTTAACGGATACAGGTTTGTTGAAGCGCCGGAAATAGTCCGTGGTACAATATTTAATTTTCCCTTTAACGGCGGATCATCCGTATATATCTCCGGTTCTACGGCTTGAGCCACAATTGCATTTGCTGTCATGCCGTTTGTTACAGCGCTGCTGTGTACGGAACTTGAAACAGGCTGTTTCTGTTCCATCTGGCTTGCCGGAGTCTGTCGATCCGTACTTTCTGTATCCTGAGTCGTCTGGTTTGGGGTAGCAGTCTCCTGAGATGTTTGTTTTCCGGCGTCGGGTATAGTATTTTGCAGTTTTCCACTGTCGGGCAGATTTAATGTAACCATAAACAAAACAGCCGCCGCAGCAACCATACTTGCCGCAACGTAAAGGTACTTCACCCTTTTGCGTTGGATTAAAGACTTTTCTATGGCATCCCAGCTACCCGGATCCACTGGAGTCCTGTAATCTTCAAGTTTGCTTCGTATCAGCTCCTCAAATTCCCTATTATTTAAATCATCTGACATAAATCAAATCATTTTACATTAATTTTAATACTTTCTGTTGCAATAAAGTTCTCGCCCTCGCATATTGTGAACGCGATGTTCCTTCCTGGATTCCCAGCTGTTCCGCTATCTCCGCATGTGAATATCCTTCTATCGCAAACATATTGAATACAGTTCGAAATCCGGGAGGCAATTCTGCTATACACTTCATCAGTTCATCTGCCGATATTTTGTCGATAGGCGATTCCCCTCCGCTTTCAAGACTGAAAGCCATATCGACGTCAATGCTGTATTTGAAAACATCGTTATGACGCAAATATTCCAATGCAGTGTTTACAAAAATTTTCCTCATCCAACCAACAAAAGAGCCTGACCCTGAATAGGTATTTATCTTATCAAACAATTTAATGAATCCATCCTGCAACAAATTCTGAGCAATATCCCTGTCTCTAACATATCTCAAGCATACAGACATCATTAGAGGTGCATATTTCTCATAAAGCTGTTTCTGAGCGCGTATGTCTTTCTTTATACATTCCTTTATAAGATGTTCGTCCATACCATCAGCGTACTGCATCCATAGATGCAATCTCTTTCGATTTCGTTGCTTTTCAATTCCGAATTGATCATTATTTCCTGTAATTTTTTTTGCAAAAATAGATTAAAATAGTCGATAAACAAAAAATATCGTTTGTATGTTAATAGGAAACGGATAAAATTAATACATTACTAAAATTATGATAGAAATGAAAAGATTACTGTTTCTTTTACTTATGCCGCTTTTTGTTTGCGTAACGGCTTGCAGCCCCTATGTTCAGTCTCAGGAGAGAATAATAAGAACGCCTGTTCCTACCCGTTCGTCCGGTCAGACGGATGTGCTGCAATTGAGAACCGATCCTATTCCTGTTGTACGGGTTGCATTTATCGGATTGGGAATGCGCGGGCCGGGTGCGGTAAATCGGATGACCCATATCGAAGGCGTTGAAATCGTAGCGTTATGCGATATTCTTGAGAAAAATGTGAAAAAAGTGAATGACGGGCTGGAAAAAATCGGATTGCCAAAAGCCCGGGAATTTTTCGGCGACACTGCCGTATGGCGCAAAGTGACTGCCCTTCCCGATGTTGATCTCATTTATATCACTACCGACTGGGTGCATCATGCGCCTATAGGCATACAGGCCATGAAAGACGGTAAACATGTGGCAATCGAAGTGCCGGCGGCTATGAATATGAATGAAATATGGGCGCTGATCAATACTTCGGAACAAACACGGAAACATTGTATGCAACTCGAAAACTGCGTGTACGACTTTTTCGAGCTGACTACCCTTAACATGGTACAGCAAGGCTTTTTAGGTGAAATTATCCACGGCGAAGGCGCATATATTCACGGATTGCAGCCATACTGGGATTCTTACTGGAACGACTGGCGCATGAACTTCAATCGGGAACACAGGGGAGATGTATATCCCACACACGGTTTAGGTCCCGTTTGCCAGGCAATGAACATACATCGCGGCGATAAAATGAATTATCTGGTTTCGGTAGATACCAAAGCTATTGGGAACCCTGCTTTTCTGAAGGAAAAACGGGGTATCGAAGTAAAAGATTTTCGTAATGGCGACCATACAACTACCCTGATCCGCACAGAACAGGGAAAAACAATTATGATTCAGCACGATGTTACCTCTCCGCGACCGTATAACCGCCTGTATCAATTGACGGGAACAAAAGGTTTTGCAAATAAATATCCAATATCGGGCTATGCTCTGGCTTCGGATGTTATAGACAAGGAAATCGCTAAAAATCACGAAAACCTGAATGCTCACGACTTTGTTCCGCAGGAAGTAAAATATGCCCTGATGGAAAAGTACAAACATCCTGTCATGAAAGATATCGAAGAAAAAGCCCGGCAGGTAGGCGGTCACGGAGGAATGGACTTCATCATGGATTATCGCCTGATTTATTGTCTGCAAAAAGGTCTTCCACTGGATATGGACGTGTATGACCTTGCCGAATGGTGTTGCCTGATTCCTTTGACGGAAATATCTTTGGACAACAACTCCGCTCCTGTAGAAATACCCGATTTCACCCGCGGAGGATGGAATAAATTAAACGGTTTGAAATTTGCTCAATAAGAGATACTTTTTTTAAAAAATACTGGAAGAGGTTGTGTTGAAATAACACAGCCTCTTCCCCTTTGAATCATTTATTACGAAAACAATGCGGCTATTGATTTCAAAAAAAAACGGATTTTTATCGTATTCCTGTCAATCAGTTACTAATAATCTCATGTCGTAAATGCCTTATATAAACGAAAAAATACAGTAAAAATGTTTTATCTAT
>JAISDK010000171.1 GCA_031264875.1 Prevotellaceae bacterium | reverse complement strand
GAGTTTTTATAATCTGTTATATCTTGTTTATTTCGCATATCTTAAGCCATGTTTTAAAGACTTCAGGTAATGTTAGCGTGTACGCCAGAAGACTGGTTATGGATACGCCAGAAGACTGGATATGGATACGCCAGAAGGACTGGATATGGATACGCCAGAAGGACTGGATATGGATACGCCAGAAGGACTGGATATGGATACGCCAGAAGGCTGGATATGGATACGCCAGAAGGCTGGAGACGGATACCTCGCTCGGAGCAGTCTCCAGACTGTGCCGAACGAAGGACTCGACAGCATTAATCCTTAACTTGACGACATTGGGCGTTGCCACTGTGCTAATGATGTCGCTCTTTGACTACATCGAACTGCGTTTCAGAGCTTTTTCTTAAGCGATGTACTAAGGAATTGTTGTGAAATAAATTGACTGTTTTCTTAATCTCTTGTGATAAAATATTGCCGTCAGCTTTAGCTGACGGAACTTTTTGAACATCTTGCATTTCTTATCCGTCAGCTAAATCAGACGGCAATACAATCGCTAATTATTGTTGTTTGTCATTCAGTCAGTTTATTTCTCGACAATTACTAAAACCTGTTATATCCTGTTTATTTCGCATCCCTAAACGACAAAAAGCTGAACCGTGATTCGTTTGATTTGCATGATTTGATTTTTCGATGGTTCACCCGCACAACGCCGTCCGGAGACTGCACCGTGCAGAGGGGGGACAGCTGCGGCGTCATTTTGATTGTGTCGCGTTTTATTCCAGCAGATATTGCATCAGCCGTTCTTTTTCCGCTTTTCCGACATTCATTTCCCTGTTCAGGTAGTTGTCGATACTGCCGTAAGTCGTTATTATCTCCTCCTTTGCCGCACTCAGGTATGAAGGCTGGACGCTCCACATCAGACGGGCGACAGCGATTGCCTCTTCCGACAGCGATTGCGGTTTCAGAAACTGGTTTGTCAGCAAATAATCGTCCATCACCGTATCCCAGTCCACATTCAGGGCGCTGAGCAGCAGGGCGGCGGCAAATCCGGTACGGTCTTTTCCGGCAGTGCAGTGGAAAACTATCGGATAGCTTTCCGCCTGAAGAAGAATAGCAAAAAAGGCGCGGTACTGTGGAGCAAACTCCGTCACAAGACTTCGATTGACCGTTTGCATGAAATCCACACATTGAAGGCTGTCAGGCGAATCGCCCATCTTTTGCATGAAAGTATCGTTACTGCCAACAACAATCGGCAGGCGGACTACCCTTACGCTTTCGGGAAGACGTGATGGCTCTTTCATCACCTCGTCGTCGTCCCGGAAATCAATAACAGTTCTCACGCCCAATTCCTTTAACCTTTCCACATCTCTGTCGCTTAACTGCGCCAGCATCTGCGACCGGAATACTTTCCGCCATACGGTACGCCTGCCATTTGCCGACGAATAGCCGCCAAGGTCGCGGAAATTGGGCGCGCCGTCCAGAATACCTGTCCGTTGAGGCGAAGCTTTTCTGTCGCTGCACGAGGCAAACAGAAATATCCCTGTCATGAGAATGGGCGTCAAGGATTTCATTACCTGTTCCTTTGTTAAATACATATCCATAAATATTCAACGATGAAACTAAGATTATGTTCAGCAGATAGTGTCTGTACAAATATTCTAATTGGGAATAATTCAATAATTCTCTATTTTCATTTCCTGGCTCGCAATGAATTTGTATTAAACATGGTGCATTGAGATACAAAGATTTCAAGAATAATAAAGAAAGAAAAAAATCCTGTTAATATAAAAACACTACATTTGAAGCGAAAATTTATGTTGTATTTTGATAAAATATAAAGTTAAAAAATGGAAAAATATAAAAAAATCGTAGAATCGTTTGTTACCGGAAACGACATCCACGTTGCGCCTCTCGGAGCGGGACATATTAACGACTCCTATAAAGTATCGGTCGATGGCAAGGAGTTTGTTTTACAAAAAATTAACCATGCCATCTTCAAAAATGTCCCCGAATTGCAAAATAACATTCTACGGGTCACCTCTCACATCCGCGCCAAGCTCCAGGAAAAGGGAGTAAAGGACATTGAACGCAGAGTATTGAACCTGATTCCGGCAAAAGACGGCAAATACTATTATCAGGATGCCGGCGGGAACTATTGGAGATTAATGGATTTCATAACAGACAGCAAAAGTTTTGACAGCATATCCCCCGAATTGGCAGAAAAAACAGGAGAAGCATTCGGCGAATTTCAAAGTATGCTTTCCGACATGCCCGGCGGCCCCCTGTATGAAACAATTCCCAATTTCCACAACATGGAAAGCCGGCTGGAAACGTTTAGAGAATCTGTAAAAAAGAATCTTGCGGGACGCTTGCCGGAAGTGCAGGATTTGGTCGATGAAATCGAAAAGCGCTCCGAAGAAATGTGTTTACCCGAAAAGCTTCACAGGGAAGGAAAGCTGCCTAAACGCACAAATCACTGCGATACAAAAGTAAACAACGTGCTGTTCGATTCCTGCGGCAAAGAAGTGTTGTGCGTCGTAGATTTGGATACCGTCATGCCGGGATACGTACTGTCCGATTTTGGCGATTTTATGCGCACGGGCGCCAATACGGGAAAAGAAGATGATACCGACCTCAATAAAGTATCAATCAACATTCCTGTATTCGAAGCCTATACAAAAGGATATCTTCGCACGGCAAAGGAATTCCTTACCGAAATCGAAATCGAAAACCTTGCACTGGGAGCAAAACTGCTTACATATATGCAAACAGTGAGATTTTTAACCGATTACCTGGACGGAGACATATACTACAAAATCAAAAGCCCCAAACATAATCTCGAACGTTCGTTAGCCCAGTTCAAACTCCTGCAAAGCATGGAAGAAAACTACCCGAAAATGCAGGAAACGGTGAATAAGCTAAAAAACAGCAAATAAAAGGCACATGAATAAAAAAGTAAACAAAAGTAACGAACTGACAGCTTACAGCGCTTGTTTCAACTCTCAAATTCTCAATCCTCAATTCCGAAAAATTATTTTGGCAGCAATGGTATTACTGTTCTCATATTCTGCCGAAGCACAAGTGTCGGGCATATTGGGCGAATGGAAAACGGTAGATGACAAGTCCGGCGAAATACGCTCGTTAGTACGTATATATCAAGACACTGCCGATGGCCTGTATTATGGAAAAATAGAGAAACTCTACGAATACGCCGATGCCGTGTGCGACAAATGCGAAGGCGAAAACAAAAACAAGCCCATACTTGGCATGGTTATTATTACCGGAATGAAAGCCGAAGGCGACGCTCTGAAACGCGGCACAATACTCGATCCCGAAAACGGAAAAAAGTACTATGCCTCCATCAGTATCGACCGGAAAACGGAGAAACTCGTTATCCGGGGATCACTCGATAAACGCGGACTGTTTGGACGAAATCAGTACTGGATTAAATGAGTGAAAAACAGTGTCAATAGAACTAAGAATGATTAATTAAAATTAAGATATGATTACGTTTTTTGTATCCATAGCCTTGCTACTTGCGGGGTATTTTTTGTACAGCAAAATTGTTGAACGGATTTTCGTGATTCAACCCCACAGGAAAACTCCGGCATATACCCATACCGATGGAGTTGATTATGTTCCAATGAGCTGGCAGAAGATTTTTCTGATTCAGTTTTTGAATATTGCCGGTCTGGGACCCATTTTCGGAGCAGTGATGGGCGCAGTATATGGACCTGCCGCTTTTCTCTGGATTGTATTCGGAACAATATTCGGAGGAGCAGTTCACGATTACCTTTCGGGAATGCTTTCCATACGTAACAGCGGCATGAGCCTTCCCGAAATCGCAGGCAAATATATGGGAACAGGATTCAAGCAGTTCATGCGGGTATTCACCGTTTTGCTGATGGTGCTGGTTGGCGCAGTATTTGTTGCCGGCCCGTCGGAACTCCTGGCAAACATGACCGACGGCTATATAGGGATAACGGTATGGAGTATAATTATTTTCACATACTATATCGCAGCAACCCTGCTGCCGATAGACAAGCTAATCGGCAAAATATATCCGTTTTTCGGATTTGCAATGCTTTTCATGGCATTGGGGATTGCCACAAGCATGGTTTGGAATGGCGTGACAATGCCCGAAATAAGTTTTTCCAATTTGCACAACATGCATCCCGACGCCGATAAATATCCACTGTTTCCCATGCTGTTCATCTCCATAGCCTGCGGAGCAATATCGGGATTCCATGCAACCCAGTCGCCCCTGATGGCTCGCTGTTTGAAAAACGAACGGCAGGGACGTCGCGTATTCTACGGCGCAATGATTGCCGAAGGCATTGTCGCATTGATTTGGGCTGCTGCGGCAATAAGTTTTTTCGGTTCGGTAGGCGGATTGCAGGAGTTTCTGGAAGCAAACAATAACAATGCTGCTACAGTCGTAGATAAAATAGCTCACTCGTGGCTTGGCAAATTTGGTGGAATACTGGCAATTATAGGAGTAATCGCCGCTCCCATCACTTCGGGCGACACAGCTTTCCGCTCAGCCCGTCTCATTGTTGCCGATTTCATCAGCTACAGTCAAAAATCCATTCGCAGCCGAATCATCATTTCAGCGCCGCTATTCATCGTTGCACTGGGTATTCTGCAAGTAAATTTTGATGTAATATGGCGATACTTCGCATGGTCGAATCAAACGCTGGCAACTGCAACACTATGGACTATCACCGTTTATCTGGTACAGGCAAAAAAATTTTACTGGATAACCCTGTTACCTTCGCTGTTTATGACAATGGTGATATCAACATATATCATGGTCGCACCCGAAGGATTCGGACTGTCCTCGAATATTAGCAATATCATTGGAATTGTCTGTACATTAAGCTCATTAATGATATTTATCCGATGGATTCAAAAATCGAAATCAAAAATTTTCGATTCGGATTTATCGCCCGAGACCTAATAAAAATACACCGGAAATATAATCGCAAATTCGTTTTTTTTGAAATTTTTAATAAAAGTGCACACCGTTAAGTATTAATTGTGTGCATTTTGCTTTTTTTTAACAACATTTTTTGCAATACATTTATTTTTTATAGTATTTTTGCGCGAACATTTTAAAGTAAAAAGAAAATGAAATTCGTAGTATCTAGTTCAGAATTATTGTCTTCGTTACAGTCTATCAGCAAAGTTATAGGTAGCGGCAATAAAAACACGTTGCCGATACTGGATAATTTTTTATTCAGTTTGCATGATAACACACTGTTAATAACCGCCTCGGATTTGGAGACAACACTATTGGTAAGCCTGCCCATCAACACAGTCGAAAGGGAAGGCGACGCCGCCATACAGGCTAAATTATTAATCGACACCCTAAAAGAGTTTCCCGAACAGCCACTGACCTTTATTGTCGATCCCGATACTCTTATGGCAGAAATCAGCTGGTCATCCGGGAAATCCAATCTTTTATGCTCTGCGGCAGACGAATATCCTCAAATTCCAACAATCGAGAATGATTACAACACCATAACAATCAGCTCGAGCCAACTGCTGGAAGGAATATCCAAAACAATATTCGCAACAGCCGACGACGAATTGCGCCCCACAATGAACGGTATCTATTTCGATATCAAAACCGATGATATGACCTTCGTGGCTTCGGACGCACATAAGCTGGCGCGATACAAACTGCTGAATATCTCGTCGGAAACAGACTGTTCGTTTATACTGCCAAAGAAACCCGCGACTTATATCAGGGGACTGTTAAAGGATGAATTTTCTGTTGTACTGAAATTCAACGATAAACATGCCATCTTTACCTCCCCGCGTTTCAATATGACCTGTCGCCTTATCGAAGGAGTATTTCCGGCATACAACAGCGTGATTCCCATAAACAATCCAAAGAAAATCATTGTGGACAGGGTTGAACTTATGACTGCCGTACGCCGCGTTTCCGTATTCTCGAATCAGGCAAGTAACCTTATCAAATTGAAAATCGCCGGTAACGAAATAGATATTTCGGCTCAAGACCTTGACTTTTCTACTTCTGCAAACGAAAAAATAAATTGCAGATACGACGGCGAAGATATAGAAATAGGCTTTAAATCAGTGTTTTTAATTGACATATTATCGAACCTTCCTTCTACGGAAGTCAGCATCGAACTTTCTGACTCCAGCAGAGCCGGACTGTTTATTCCCGTCAAAGACGAAGATACAGGAGATGATTTATTGATGTTGTTGATGCCTATAGTTATAGGATAATATCACATCAATATTGTGAATATTATATTTATTTATGTCGGGATAATTCAAATTATCCCGACTGTTTTTACGAATAAACATTGTGTCTAAATATCAGGAAAATGAAAACATACAGAAAAGAATTGGGATTCAATACAGCCTCCAGACGGGAATTTATAAACATTACGCCGGAAGTCAATGCCTGTCTCACGGAAAGCGGAATCAGGGAAGGCTTGGTCTTGGTTAATGCCATGCATATTACGGCAAGCGTGTTTATCAACGATGACGAGCACGGCCTGCATCACGATATGGACGTCTGGCTGGATAAACTTGCACCCGAAAAACCCTATAATCAATATCAACACAATACTTATGAAGACAATGCCGACGCTCATCTGAAACGCTCTGTCATGGGACGCGAGGTTGTGATTGCCATTACGGGAGGAAAACTGGATTTTGGCCCCTGGGAACAAATATTTTATGGCGAATTTGACGGGAAACGAAAAAAAAGAGTACTCGTGAAAATTATCGGCGAATGAAAAAAATTGTGACTCTCAAAAATCATGTAAATCTACAAATGAATATATTATAATACTATGGATGTAAAAATTGAAGCCGGTTGGAAATCTGTCTTGCAAGAAGAATTTGACAAACCGTATTTTATTGATCTGGTTAATTTTGTAAAAACCGAACTGAAGGAAGGCAAACAGGTATATCCTCCGGGAAAACTGATATTTAACGCCTTCGAAAAAACGCCGTTCAACAAGTTGAAAGTTGTGATACTGGGACAGGATCCTTACCATGGGGAAGGTCAGGCACATGGACTTTCGTTTTCCGTTCCCGAAGGAATCCCGCAGCCGCCTTCTCTGGTGAATATATTCAGGGAAATAAAAAACGACCTTGGCATCGAACCTCCGCAACACGGTAATCTGGAGAGCTGGGCAGAACAGGGTGTATTCCTCTTAAATGCAATACTGACTGTGCGAAAAGCCGAGGCTACTTCTCACTCCAAAGCCGGCTGGGCATATTTTACCGATGCCGTTATAGGGAAAATTTCCGAACACAAATCGGGCATAGTTTTTCTTTTGTGGGGTAATTTTGCCCGTCAAAAACGACTGCTGATAGACACAGATAAACATTTTATACTGGAATCGGCGCATCCTTCACCATTTTCAGCAAGCGGTTTTTTCGGATGTAAACATTTTTCAAAAACAAATGAAATACTGCAACAGCAGGGATTGCAGAAAATAAACTGGAAAATAACCTGAACCCTCTCACTCGTTAGCATCTTTATGGACAGTTTATTCCGTTTTATCGTAAAATATCATTTATCGCTGATGTTCATTGTACTGGAAGGAATATCCATCGTTTTTATTTCCAAATCCTCGTATTTCAGACATTCGACCACGCTGGCCAAAATCGACGCCGTCAAAGGCAATATTAAACAGGTTACAGGCGTGTGGAAAGATTATTTCGGCCTGCAGTCGAAAAACCGTGAACTGCTGGAGTTCAACCTCTCGCTGTTAAGTGAAAACATATATCTGCAACAACAGATAGAATACAACTCGAATCAATATGACAGCAGTAGCCCGATTGTTAGAAACTTCAAATGTATCCCGGCAAGCGTAGTGGAAAACACGCCGAATAGAAACGATAATAAACTTATATTGAACGCAGGAAAAGAAAACGGAATCGAAAAGGACATGGGGGTAATCTCGGTGAATGGAGTAATAGGAATTGTGGACAGAGTGTCCAACAATTTTTGTACCGTCACATCGTTACTCAACACGTCAAGAAGTGTAAGCGGAAAATTCACGAAAACAGGAATATACGGGCCAATTGTATGGGACAGGAAAGATATCCGGCATGTCGAAATAATTGACATTCCACAACATATTGCTATCGACAAAGGAGATACAGTCGTAACAAGCGGACATTCATTAACCTTCCCCGAAGGAATTTTGATAGGAACAGTAGAATCGTATCAATTAGACAAGGGCGTTTCGTATAAAGTGAGAATAAAACTGAGTAATGACTTCCAAAGCATTCACAACGTATATATTATTAGCGCCATGAGAAAACCGGAACTGGATTCGTTAAAAAGAGAAATTAAATTCAGATAGTACATTATGCAATCATCGCTAAAACGCTTCAATTCAGCCGAATTATTAACATTTACATATATATTCATCACCACAGTCTATCTTCTGCTGTCTTTCGGCGACAACGACGCACACAAGCAAATATACAGTCTTTTATCATACAGAATCATTTTTTCCATAGCCCTGTTTTTGATAACGCTTATTTCGGAAAAATACAAAAACAAAATCACAGGATTCATACGTTACGTTTTTCCATTTTCACTGATTTCTTACTGGTATCCCGAAACATACAGCATTGGATACAACTTCGGCTGCGACTTGCCGAAAAGCATAATATCGCCCAATCTCGACAGTTTTTTCAGCCATTTGGATACAGTGATTTTCGGATGTTCGCCCTCCATAGAGTTTTCAAAAACATTTCCGCAAGCGTTCATATCGGAAATCATGTACTTTGGCTATTTCGCTTATTACCTCATATTTCTGTTCATTTTCATCTACTTTTACTTTGTGAAACCCGACATGGCAGAAAAAGCGATGTTTTACTGCCTGTGCTCATTTTTCATATTTTACATAATATTCATCCTTGTTCCTGTGGCCGGACCGCAATTCTACTATTCATTTCCCGACAATCAAGTTCCTGAAGGCTACTTTTTCAGCTGGCTGATGCGTTCCATACAGGATTTGGGCGAAAAACCCACAGGCGCATTTCCAAGTTCGCACGTCGGCCTTACGATCATTGCAATGATTTTACTGTACAAAAATGCCCGGAAATATTTCTACGCAATACTTCCCGTCGCAATCACTCTTGTCGTTGCAACCATTTATATCAAAGCTCACTACCTGATAGACGCAGTCACTGCATTTATCGTAACTCCATTTATACTTCTCTTAAGCAAACAGATATTCAAACTGTTTAAAGGCAATAATTCACTCCGTAATTCGTAAACCGATTCAATATGCGTAAAAAAGGAAAATATTGGATATTTGCACTTTACATTCCTGTTGTCATATTCTTTTGCTATCCCAATCATTCCGTTAGCGACCCTTACTGTACTGTTATAGAAGATTCTGACGGCGAACTTCTGGGAGCGCGAATAGCCTCCGACGGGCAATGGCGCTTTCCCCAAAGGGAAACTTTTCCCGAAACATACATACAGGCCCTTATCACATTCGAGGACAAACGTTTCTACTCACATCAGGGCATCGACCCGATAGCCACATTCAGAGCCTTGACGCGCAACATCAAACAGCGAAAAACGGTTGAAGGAGGCAGCACAATAAGTATGCAGGCGATACGCCTGATGCGCAAGGGCAAAAAACGCACACTGAAAGAAAAAATCATCGAAACACTGCTGGCTATAAGGCTTGAAGCCTCGATGAGCAAGAAGGATATACTTTCGCTGTATATAGCAAACGCACCTTTCGGCGGCAATGTCGTAGGCATCGAAGCCGCCGCCTGGCGATATTTCGGACGCAACGCCACCGATTTGTCATGGGCTGAGGCTGCCACACTTGCCGTACTGCCCAATTCTCCCGCCCTGATTCATCCCGGAAGAAACAGAAATGCCCTCAAAATCAAACGTGATGCTCTGCTGGACAACATGATGAAGAAAGGAATCATCAGCGAAAACGACTGCATGCTCGCCAAAATAGAACCCCTGCCCGAAAGTCCCTTACCTTTACCGCGTTCGGCGCCTCATCTGCTTGACAAAATCGCGGAAAAATTTCCCGGAAAAAGAATTGCCACGACCGTATCCTCACCCCTGCAGCAGTCGGTCAATTCCGTAATCGAAAACCACACCAATGCTTTCAAAGCCAATATGGTAAACAATGCTGCCGTAGTGGTTGCCGAAATAGAAAGCGGCAATGTAATCGCATACGTGGGAAACGTGTTTGCCGGAAACCGCAGGCACAGCGCCAATGTGGACATTATCACTGCCCGGCGAAGCACGGGAAGCATCCTGAAACCATTCCTTTATGCAGCAATGCTCGATGAAGGCGAGATACTTACGGGGACTCTCATTCCGGATATTCCGTTTCACGTTGCCGGATTTTCACCTCACAACTACAACAAGTCGTTCGACGGCGCAGTCTCCGCACATGACGCTCTAACACGGTCATTGAATGTGCCTTCAGTACGCATGCTTGCCAATTATAACGTGGAGAAATTTCATCGCCTGCTAAAAGATCTGGGTATGACTACCTTGACAAAGCCGCCAATGCACTACGGCCTGTCGCTTATTTTGGGAGGAGCGGAAGGAACCCTGTGGGACATTGCCGGAATGTATGCCGATATGGCAAGAACAGTCAACCGCTTCGGAATGAACAGCGGACGATATAATATACACGACAGAAAAAAACTGAATTATTTGAACAACACCGGCGCCAAAGAGAAAAAACCGGTTTATTTTACATCCGGACTCATCAGCGCCGCAGCTATATACCAGACACTGGAGATTTTATCGAAATCGAACCGTCCCGAAGAAGAATCGTCGTGGATGATGTTTTCTTCAGGCCGAAAAATCGCATGGAAAACGGGTACAAGCTACGGAAACCGCGACGCATGGTCTATCGGCCTAACCCCCGATTATGTTGTGGGAGTATGGGTTGGAAACGCTTCGGGCGAAGGCCGTCCCCTGCTCACCGGAGTAGGATACGCCGCGCCTCTGATGTTCGATGTATTCAACCTGCTGCCCCGTTCAAAAAACTGGTTCCTGCGGCCTTATGACGAAATGGCCAGAATTGCGGTATGCCGTCAAAGCGGACACAGGGCTGGCGAATACTGCGAAAATGCCGATTCCCTCTGGGTAACGCAAACCGGCTTACTGTCAGGCGCCTGCCCGTACCACCATCTGATTCACCTTGACAGGGACGAAAAGTACCGTGTCAGCAGCAGCTGCTATTCCACACACGAAATGGTTCATAAGCCGTGGTTTGTGCTTCCGCCTGCCCAGGAATGGTATTACCGGAAGCATCATGCTGATTATCGCCCCCTGCCGCCAATATACCCGCACTGTTCTATCGACGAATCCTCGCCCATGCAGATGATATATCCTACATACGGAATATCGGTTGTAGTGACAAAACAGCTTGGCGGCGAAAAAGGCAAAATAGTCCTGCAGGCAGCGCACAACAGGGCTAACTCAACAATATACTGGCATATAGACGAACAATACATCGGCGAAACCCGCGACAACCATCAAATGGCTTTTCTTCCAACTGCCGGAAATCACACTATAACTCTTATTGACGACCAAGGCTACTCTTTAACCATGCCTTTCGTGGTGAAATAAACCTTTAAGGTATGCGAAATAAACAGGATATAACAGATATTTTTTAAGCGATTGTATTGCCGTCAGCTAAAGCTGACGGATAAGAAAATGCAGGACAAAAGCCCAAAGACAAGATGTGCAAAAAGTTCCGTCAGCTAAAGCTGACGGCAATATGCTGACGGCAATATTTTATCACAAGAGA
>JAISDK010000086.1 GCA_031264875.1 Prevotellaceae bacterium | reverse complement strand
TTATGAACTACAGACTATTGTCGTCATCCGGCGCCATGCCCGTCATATTTGAAGCAACGCTGGAACCTACTAAACGAAAAGAGTTGAGTATAAGAACAGAAACATTAAGAGATTCATTGTTGATGCTGGAAATAGTGAACCTTAAAGACGAAAGAGGATATGCGATGAAAGACACTGTAATCGAGTTTCAAAGAGTTGCACCGCAAGCCGTTTTTCAGCTGACATCGGCAAACAGAACAGCTCTTTCACTGACTTTCAACGTCAGCATGATCGATTCCACGATTCTTGACAGAAACAGATACAGGCTGGTCAATGACGCAGGAACAGTCTTTGCCATAAACAACATCGAAAAAAGCGCCGCGAGAAGAATTTCCCTGACATGCGATTCTCTACATGGAAACACTTTCGTGCTGTACTGCAACAGTCTGGAAACGGAAGACGGCTTCATTCTAACCGACAGCGTAATATTGAACAAAGCGTATCTTCCCGCCAAAATCAGCAAAGTTGAAGCGACATCATTCTCGACTGTGATCGTAGAGTATAACAAAAATATCCGTAAAGCGGGAGAGTATATAATCAGAAACAGCAGAGGAACAGTTTTTAATATTGCGTCCAAAACACTAAATGGCAAGCAGATTACACTGACTTTGTCCGGCACACTTTCGGGAAACAGCTTTATGCTGTACGTTTTCGGAGCAGAGGACAGTGAGGGATTTACGACGAATGATTCCGCTTATTTCAGGTATCAGACCGTGAATTTCGGTGATCTGGTATTCAATGAAATAATGGCAAAACCCTATCCCTCCGTTTCACTGCCCGACAGGGAATATATAGAACTGTACAACCGTACCCGCGACACAGTACATTTGACCAATTTCAGAATACTGTATGGCGCTGGCAGATCGTCGAGAATCACAGCTGGAAAGATTGCGCCTCAGGGATATGCCGTAATATGCGCATCCTCGTCCGTATCGGAACTTTCTGTTTATGGAGACGTATTTTCGGCAGCTTCGTTTCCAAGTCTTCTCGATGCCGGGATGATGCTGACGCTGACTTCTCCCGACAGCACAGTAATTGCCGTGACAGAATACAGTAATTCATTCTATGGAGACGAAACAAAGTCGAAGGGCGGCTGGTCACTGGAGAAAATAGATCCCGACAATCTGTCGGACAACAGTAACTGGAAGGCATCCACCGATGCAACGGGTGGAACGCCATGCAGGGAAAATTCTGTGGCAGAAACAAATTTCGATAATATCCAGCCTTACATTCTGAAAACGGAAGTGATAGACGAGTATTCAATTCGTCTTACATTTAGCGAAAACATAATTTCCAATATCTTAGAAAACACGGAATATTATAGAGTTAGAAACATTGGGCATCCCTCTAACGCCAAAGCCATGAATACGGAATTATCCAGTATGGTCGAGTTAGTATTCGATAAAAGCTTTAATCCCGGAACGATTTACGAATTAACAGTTTCGCAGAAAATTAAAGACCTTCATGGAAACGAATACAGAGGCGATCCGGTATTTTTCGGACGAATGTATAAGCCCGAAAAAGGAAACATTGTTATAAACGAAATACTGTTTCATCCGTATTCCGACGGTTCGGATTTTGTGGAAATATATAACAGAAGCGATAGAATATTAGATCTTTCGGACATATCGATTGCAAGCAGAAACAGAACTGCCGGCAATCTGCAACAGATACACAAAGTATCCGAGACCCCCGTATATATACAGCCAGCCGATTATTATGTATTTACAACCGATTCAGCCTCATTGCACCGGCTTTATTATGTAGAAAATCCGGCAAATGTGCTTATAATGTCAGGATTTCCCACATATCCAAACGAAGACGGGACAGTTGTATTGCTTGACAATGAAGAAAACATTATCGACGAATTTTCATACTCCGAAAGCATGCACGGGATATTTATTTCCAATCCCGCAGGCGTATCTCTTGAACGTGTGGATTTTAATCGAGAATCATCTGAACTGGGAAACTGGCAGTCGGCAGCGCAAACAGCCGGTTTTGCTACGCCAACATACAAAAATTCATGCTACACACATACCGGAGAAGTAAACGCACCGTTTGTTCTCGGATCTACAACATTCTCTCCCGACGGCGATGGATATGATGACGTATTATTCATTGATTACAAGATGCCTGCTGCAAATTTCATCGCAAACATAAGCATATATAACATGCGTGGCAATTTCGTAAAAAAAATATGCAGCAATACAACTTTGAGTTCGGAAGGGCGCTTAACCTGGGACGGGACTAAAGCCAACGGCATAAAGGTTCCTATAGGCCCATACATTATTTATATAGAAGCATTTGATTCGAATGGAACCGTTTATAAATATAAAAAAGCCTGTGTAGTTGCAAGCCGGAAATAAAATCGAATGTAATCGGAACTTTATAGAAAAAAGACAAACAAAAAAAGATAGGCGGGGAGCCTACCTTCTTCTTAACCTAAAAACTTAACCTATGAAAAAACCAACTTTCGGGCGCAAAAGTACTGCGATTATTTTAACCTCCAAATTAATTAGTGTTAAAAAATGTTAAACGACGCCGATTCAGACTGCTGCTAAATATAATTATTTGTATTTAAAGATATTAAAAAACCAATTTTTTTATACGCTTCTCTCCATTTTTTGCTGAGAAATATAAGAAAAACACCATTCGAGTCGTCATGATTGTAATATTTTCGTCGTTTTTCACTCCAAACCTCACGACACGCGGTTCTAACTTCGGGGGATATATTCCCAACTTTGTAACACATGTTCCTGATAAAAAATAATTAATAATTTTGCGCCCTGTAACAATATAATAAATAATAATAAATATGAAATGATATGAAAAAAAGAGTTTTATTGATTTTCCTGATATTTTCAGGTCTTGGCAATCACAGTGTTTCCGGTAAATCCGGCGTGATAGACGGTTATCCTGTAGCCAATTTTGCATTAACGGTGAACGTTTCGGAGAATGGCAATTTATATGGAAAAATTCTTCAAAATCCCGGACAGCTGGGGCAATGGCTTGCGGATAAAGGCAGCTTCAATATTTATCTGGAAAAGAATAATGTCAAACATTCGTTCTCGGAATTTAAGCAGAAAGATATTAACAGATCCTTTCCTTTTGTTAAAAATTCGTATAAGGAATCTCCGGCAATATCGTCGAAAATAGATTTGCAAACTTTTTGTCCTCTGGGCATTAACGATCTGGAAACGTCTTCGCTGCCGGCTTTATTGCTGGAGCTGACATGTTCGGCTACTTCGGACGAAACGTTCAATCTG
>JAISDK010000085.1 GCA_031264875.1 Prevotellaceae bacterium | reverse complement strand
GAAGCCGTACCCGGACGGACAGACATTTTTCTTCAACGAAACCCGCGGTATCCTGAAATTCGCTGTGAATGGGTTTTCGAAATAAAATACTGCAAGACCTCAGCCAAAGACAGTGAAATTGCTGAAAAGCGCAACGAAGGTCTGGGACAGTTGAAACAGTATCTTCAATCGTCCCGGATAAAAGACCGTCCAGGTCTGAAAGGAGTTTTGCTTGTCTTCACCGGCAAGAACAAGTTTGAAATAACAGAAATTCAATAAAATAATATAAATTCCTTTTGCTCGGCGTAGTGTCCTCACGTCTGGAAACTACGCCGGACAACGGGATTGTTTTCCGATCGTCCTTTAATCCCGTAAATCATGATTCTGACAGTATTTTTTTTACATGTTGTGTTTTTTTGTTGGGTGTTCCCGACTTCATCCGAATTTCTGGCGACAGAAACTCCGAGAAGAGAATTACACCGTGTATTTTTCGTCCCGGAGTCTCTGGGAAGAGAATTACACTGTGTATTTTTCATCCCGGAGACTCTGGGAAGAGAATTACACTGTGTATTTTTCGTCCCGGAGACTCTGGGAAGAGAATTACACTGTGTATTTTTCGTCCCGGAGACTCCAGGACGAAAAATACACTCGAATTCCGGACTGTTGAATTTATCGGATTGCCGACAGACAGGCAGTTGAAAGTAGAAATAATCGCTGTGGACGCGTATTACGACAGGCAGTCTGAAAAAACGAACATCGGTTATAAAATAAGGAATTGAAATTATTATGTACATTTGCGACAAAATTATATAAAGTAATTATTAAAGATAAATTATATCATGAACAGTAATTTAATATGTTTTGATTGGGCGGCGAAGCGCCTGTTGCAGCAGAAATCCAACTTTGTAGTCATGGAAGGATTGCTGTCCGCATTGTTGGATGAAGATATCCGTATCGTGCGTATATTGGAAAGCGAAGGCAATCAGGAAACTGCCAGTTACGAATTCAACAGAGTCAATATGCTGGCTGAAAACGGCAAAGGGGAATTAGTCGTTGTGGAAGTCCAGAACAGCCGTGAGCTGAGCTATTTCTACCAGATGCTTTACGGCGTATCGAGAGCAATGACCAAATACATCTGGAAAGGCGACGAGTACGAAAAAATCAAAAAACGCTATTCGCTGAATATCGTTTACTTTGACCTGGAACAGAGTGGAGATTATTTATATAGCGAAGGTGTTACATTTACAGGTGTCCATACAAAAGATGAATTGATACTGACGGAACGTCAGCGTGAGCTATTGATTTATGGGAATACCGGCAACATAGTTACGGAATCTTATATTATTCGTGTCAATGAATTTAACGAAAACGTTGTTACCCCCTTAGACGAATGGATATTATTTCTGAAAACCGGCGAGATTCCCGAAAATGCCAGCGCCAAAGGATTAGCCGAAGCTCGCGATTGTCTGCAAGTAGATAAGTTGAGCAAAGAAGAACGGAAAGCATACAAGGCATACATGGAATCGGTACTCTTCGAAAAGAGGGTAATACAAACTGCAATACTCGAAGGACAGGTAGAAGAGAAAGTATCAGTTATAATGGAAAGTGCAAAAGCCGGTTTACCCATTGAAACTATCGTCGCCATCACCGGATTGACAACAGACATTGTATCTGACATCCTTAATAAACCCTCGCATTAATAACTGATGTTCCCGTCAAAGTTTAAGTCATAAAGATTTTAAGGCGATAATAATGGGAAAAATGGAAAATACACCTCTGGCAGAACGGTTAAGACCCAAAACTTTAGACGAATATATCGGACAAAAGCACCTTGTTGGCAAGGGCGCGATTCTTCGCAATATGATAGAATCCGACAATATTTCGTCGTTCATTCTCTGGGGACCTCCGGGAGTAGGGAAAACTACGCTGGCTCAGATTATTGCAAACAGGCAAAACCGCTCGTTTTTCAGTCTCAGCGCTATCAATTCGGGAGTTAAGGACATCAGGGACGTTATCGAAGCGGCTAAAAAGCAGAAATTTTTCTCCACGCCAAGTCCGATTCTCTTTATCGACGAAATACACCGGTTCAGCAAATCGCAACAGGATTCTTTGCTTGGCGCTGTTGAAAAGGGAATTGTAATACTTATCGGAGCTACAACCGAAAATCCTTCCTTTGAAGTGATTACTCCCCTGTTATCCCGTTCTCAGGTGTATGTGCTGAAATCGCTGGACATCGACGACCTGGAAATTCTGCTTAACAGAGCGATAACCGAAGATGCTTACCTTAAAAACAAACAGTTTACAATAGAAGAGACCGAAGCCTTATTCCGTTTTTCGGGAGGAGACGCTCGAAAACTGCTGAATATACTTGATATGGTGGTAAAGGTTGCCGGCGATTCCAGTACTGTTGTGATTAACAACGAACATATTACGAAAATCCTGCAGGAGAACATTGCCATTTACGATAAAAACGGCGAACAGCACTACGATATTATATCGGCGTTTATCAAATCGGTGAGAGGAAGCGACCCCAATGCCGCCGTTTACTGGCTGGCGCGAATGATTGAAGGAGGCGAAGACCCTCTGTTTATTGCACGCAGAATAGTGATACTGGCATCAGAGGATATAGGGCTGGCAAACCCCAATGCCCTTTTGCTGGCTAACGCCTGTTTTGACGCCGTCAATAAGATAGGTATGCCCGAAGGTCGCATTATTTTGGCGGAAGCGACTGTATATCTCGCAACTTCGCCAAAAAGCAATGCCTCGTACATGGCGATAGAAACCGCTATTAGCGCAGTAAAACAAACGGGCGATTTACCCGTGCCGCTGCATCTGCGAAATGCTCCTACAAAACTGATGAAACAGTTGGATTATGGCAAAAACTATAAATATGCCCATTCTTTTCAGGGCAATTTTGTGACGCAGGAGTTTTTGCCCGAAAAGATTTCCGGAAGCAAATTCTATCAGCCGGGAAATAATCCGAAAGAAGCCGAAATCCTTAAGAAACTGCAAACTCTCTGGGCAAAATACGATTATTGACTTGTCATCAAAAAAACAGCGCCCATTCGCAGGAACGAACGGACGCTGACGTTATCTTAATCTTTAACACATATAATCAATCATCATATTCATTGTTTGTTTCGGTTGGATGAAATTCAAAGAAATCATCGAAACGGGTACTGCTGCTACGTCCTGTCATCAAAAAACCTCTGTTCTGCAATGCAAAGGAAACAGCGTACGATCTTGTTGATCTCGAAAACGGAGTTCTTTCCGTCCATATTTTAGTCCCGGGATCGTATTCATAAGTCGAAGACAGAGCCGCTGTTTTCTGTCCCAGCGTTATATAGCCTTTGCCGTTCACCACGAATGTGCAGGCATAAGATCTTGGAATGTTGTCGTATTTATCGTCATCGGAAGTAAGGTCAGTATTTCTCAGGTCAAGGATTTTTTCCCATCCATTTCTGCTGGGATCGTATCTCTGCATGTCAGTAGGATTTCCGTCATTTGTAGTTCCGCCCAGCAGGTACAGATAATTTCCAATTACAAATACGCTTGCTCCCATACGTTTGGCGCCTTCATAACTGCTTATGGGCGTCCATGTTCCCGATCCGGGAGTATTGCCGGGGGTGAATGAGTAAAAGTCCTTGAGCGTGCTTCCGCCGTCGTAACCTGTTCCCACATATCCTTTACTTCCTACTGCTTCGCCCACTGCATAGTAGCGTGCAACTCCGGGAAATTCGCTGGTAATGGAATCCCACGTATTTCTTTTCGGATCGTATTCCCAGAAATCTTTCAATGCAGTTTTTCCGTCATAACCCAGCCCGACATAAGCTTTTCCTCCTACAGAAAACGAAACTGCGGCGTATCTGGCAACTCCGGGAAAATCTGCTCTTTGTTTCCATGTTTTGTCAGTGGGATTGTATCTCCACAGATCGCTCAATCCTTTAGCAAGATTGTTGTATCCCAAACAAATATAAGCAGTATCTCCGATAACGAATCCTGTAGCATCGCCTCTGGCTGCTCCGTCAAATGCCCCAAGGTAGGTCCAGTTTCCAATTAACTCTTCTTCTTCATCGCTGGAACAATTGGTTAATACTGCACAGGCCATTAATATAAGGCAAAAATTCCTGATTTTTATAATATTCATAATCTTTTTTAAAAAAATTTAATTTCAAAACAAAGCGCAAATGTATTACTTTTTTAGTAAACTGCGATAATTTATTTAATTTTTCTTTCACGGGATATGATGCGATAATGTTGCAAAGGATTAATCTGTGTTAGCGATTATTTTTTAATTCTTTTATTTGTAACATTTTATTGTTTCAATATCTTTCCAGAATCCTGGATATGATTTGTTGACGCAGCCGGCATTTTCGATGACGATTGTTGAACCGAAATCCAGCAGTCCGATTGCTCCGGTCGCCGTGGACATCGCTATCCGGTGGTCGTTATGGGAATCGATTATCACGTTCATTATCCTGTTTTTTACCTTGCTTGCTTTTATAATCATAAAGTCTTCGCGGATTTCGATTTCTGTGCCGATTTTTTTAAATTCGGACTGGAGGGTTTCGGCTCTGTTGCTTTCTTTGGACAGGAGGCGGCTGACGCCTTTTATTTGTGAGACGCCGTCGCAGTTGGCGGCTAAAGCTACCAGCGCAGGGAACAGGTCGGGTGAATCGGAAGCGTCGAAAATGAAGGGGTTCAATTTATTTTTCATGACTTTTACCGATGACGCTCTTATTTCGACGCCGGCGCCTGCGGATTGCAATACTTCTACAATCTTTTTATCCGCCTGATTTGATTGACGGTTCAGATTTGTCACTTCAACCGTTCCGGCAATGGCTCCTGCTACAAGCAAACACGAGGCTCCGCTCCAGTCGCCTTCGATGTTAAAACTGTTGCCGCAATAGCGCTGGTTGCCTTTTATGTGGAAAATCTCGTAACTGTCGTTGTCTATTTCGACGCCAAATTTCGAGGCTACATTTATGGTTAAGTCAATATAGGGTTTGCTTTTAAGATTCGATACGTGGACAATCGAATCGCCGGAAAGCAGCGGCAAGGTCATTAAAATCCCAGATAGAAACTGCGATCCTCCGCTTCCATCTACGGTTATTTCTTTTGCCGACAGCTGTCCCTGCAAGTTGATGGGCAGGGTTCCGTTATTATCCGAGTATTTAATGCCCATTTGCTCAAAAGGATGTTTCATCAGTCCCGCAAACGGACGCTTGAGCAGACTTCCTTTGCCGTTTACTGTTACGTTTCCGGAATACAGTAATGACAGCGGGGCGAATAAACGTGATGAAAGTCCTGATTCTCCGCAGTTCAAATCAAGTTTTTCTGTTTTGTGCGCCGGACAGTTTCCTTTTATTGTCCGGTTTTCTCCGGACGGCGCTGTTTCGGCTCCGAGTTTTTTTATGATTTCCAGGGCTGCCAGCGAGTCGTCCGATTCGGTATAACCGCTTATGAGTGTTGTGCTACTGTTCAGCAGCGATGCGGCAAATGCTCTTTGAGCTACGCTTTTAGAGCATGGGGCAGGTATTTTTCCGTTGATTGCTGAGGGCTGGACTGTGATGTTCATTAGTGTGTGTTGGTGTAGTTGTCGAGTACAACGATTTCGGAACGGGTTCCGATCCGAAGCCATGCGCCCCAGAGTCCCAGTCCTGATGTGATATAGTATTGCGTATTGCCTTTTTGCAGGTATCCGTATGATTTTTCGTACAGTTTGGCGGCAATGCTGCTTATTGGCCAGATTTGACCGTCGTGGGTATGTCCCGAAAATTGAAAGTCCACGCCTTCGTTCATTGCTTCTTCCAGATGCTGCGGCTGATGGTCGAGCAGGATGATCAGTCGGTTATGGTCGATTCCCTGCATGATTTCCTTTAGGGGCTTTCTGTCGCGGTTGGTGCGGTCGTCGCGTCCGACGATGTAGATGTCTTCGGTTGGCTGGGCGACGCTGTCTTTAAGCAGGATAAATGTTTCGGAAAGATACCGGAATGCTTTTTCTTTGTTTCCGTAATATTCGTGATTTCCCGGAACGGCGTAGATGCCCAGGGGGGCGTGGATTTCTTTAAGTTTGGCCAGCATGTTTTTTGATTCTACGGGACGGATGCTGCGGTCGAAGATGTCTCCGCACAGGAGAACGATGTCGGGATTCTGACTGTTGATTAACGATACAAAATCGTTTAGTTTGCTGCTGCCTATTGTATAGCCAAGATGCAGATCGGAGGCTACAACGATTTTCGGGGCGTTGCTTATATGCTTGTGCGACTTTAATTCAGGCTTTACTATTGAAGGGTTGTTGAATTTTATTATACCGGCAACAAGTATGATTGCAACTGTTCCCGCAACGGAGAAGAATACGCACAGGCCTGTTGTCTGGGGGTTTGCGGCAAGAATCCTGGGCAGAAACGGTATGAAGCGGTTGATCAGGCATGCGGCGTCTATAATCAGTACGATTGGAACGGAATAGATGAGCGAACACAGCCATGTTCCTCCAATATGCTGCATTGCCGACACGATGCTGATCGGTAATCCGTTTTCGAGAAACATTCCTGCAAAGAAAATCAGTGCGAAGAAACAGATTGCTATCGAAAAGACAGTTCTGGGTATGCCGTGTGGCAGCGAGTGCAGTCCTCTTAACAGGAGGTAAATGTTGGCGCCAAGGTATGCTGCGATTATTGATATGAAAAACATCCATCTCATGATTTAATGTGTTTAATACGGTCTTACGTTGCGGTTTTCATAGTAGTTGATAAATGCGCGGTTGACAATCTTGTTGCCTCCGGGGGTGGGATAGTTTCCGCTGAAATACCAGTCGCCGGTATTTCCTGGGCAGGCGTTGTGTACTCCTGCGATTGTTTGAAAGATCAGTTCTACTTCTGCGTTCATGTCTTCCGGACGCAGCATTTCTGCTATTTTTTTGGAGATTTGCTTGTCGGTGAACTGTGTGTATATTTCGCTGACGTGATTTACGATTTTCTCTTTTGGCAGATTTTGCTGTTCAAGGCATTTTCTGTAAACGTCGTAGATGATTTGCCATTTGCCTGTTTCGTGCAGCAGCTCGATGGCAGCTCTGAATGCGCAAAATTCGGTCATTCGCGTCATGTCTATTCCGTAGCAGTCGGGGTATCTTATTTGCGGGGCTGAGCTGACTACTACGATTTTCTTTGGATTCAGCCTGTCGAGCATTTTTAAGATGCTTGTTTTGAGCGTTGTTCCTCTGACGATGGAGTCGTCGATTATTACCAGGTTGTCACCGGGCTTGACAACGCCGTATGTTACGTCGTAAACGTGTTCTACCATATCGTTTCTCGAGCTGTCTTCGGTTATGAATGTTCTCAGCTTGACGTCCTTAACGGCGATTTTTTCAACACGCGGCATGTATTTTATTATTTTCCACAGTTCTTTGTCGGACAGGGGGAGGGGGGAGTTAAGTATTTTCCTGTGCTTTTCCTTGACGAGATATTCGTCGATTCCTTTCAGCATGCCATAAAATGCGGTTTCGGCGGTGTTGGGGATGTAGGAAAGCACGGTGTTTTCGAAGTCGTAGTCTATTGCTTTCAAAATGTCGGGTATCAGCTGATATCCAAGCGTTTTTCTTTCTTCGTATATTGACTTGTCTGTTCCTCTGGAGAAATATATCCGTTCGAAGGAACATGATGCCCGCTTTTTGGGCTGACGTATCATTTCTTCGGAGCAGGCGCCGTTTTTTTTGATAATAAGGGCGTTTCCCGGAGTGATTTCCTTGATGTCTTCGACATTGAGCTTGAATGCGGTCTGTATTACCGGCCTTTCCGATGCTGCAACAACGACTTCGTCGTCGGCATAGTAAAATGCGGGACGTATTCCGTTGGGGTCTCTCAGGATAAAGGCGTCGCCGTTGCCAATCATTCCTCCGATGGTATATCCGCCGTCGAAATGTTTTGTGGCTTTTTCGAGTACGCCCACAACGTTCAGGTTGTCTTCGATTAATTCGGCTATTTTCTTTCCGTCTGTTATTCCCTGCTCGATGTATCGGAGGTGCATGCTGTCGTATTCGATGTCAAGGAAGTGGCCTATTGTTTCGAGTACGGTGACGGTGTCCGAGAGGTCTCTCGGATGCTGTCCTTCATCGACCAGTCGGTTGAATATTTCGTCCACGTTGGTAAGGTTGAAGTTTCCGGCGAGTACCAGGTTGCGGGCTTTCCAGTTGTTGAATCGCATGACGGGATGCACGTTTTCTATTGCCATTTTCCCGTGAGTGGCGTATCTAAGGTGTCCCAGAAGCAGTTCGCCTGCATATCTTACCTCTTCGTTTGCGTTGTCGGGGTTTCCGGATTTCTGTATTTTGGAGTTGATTTCGTCGAATATGTCTCTTATCGGGCTTTTCGAGTCCGATCGTGCGCGGTCGATGTACGGGCGTCCGTATGCGGGATTGAGTTTGAGGGTTGCAACTCCGGCTCCGTCCTGTCCTCTGTTATGCTGTTTTTCCATAAGCAGGTAGAGGCGCTGAAGCCCGTACATCCATGTTCCGTATTTTTTCCTGTAAAAACTGAGAGGCTTTAGCAGCCTGATAAATGCTATTCCACATTCGTGATTTATACTGTCGCTCATAATGGGGGGAGATTAATGTACACCGATACAAGTGAGGCTACTGAAAATGAGGATGCCAGTATTCGCTTCATTTTCTCGGCATCGTCCTTAGTTCTGTAATCGCCGACTTCCACGTAGAATGTTGGCGAACTGTGGGTGATATATACCGGAAGTCCGGGATAGGTTTTCCTGATGTCGTTTTTTATGCTTTCGGCATTGCGGGAGGCGGCCTGATTGCTTTCTCTGAATATTCTTATGCGCCATCCTTTCATCGGCTTGTTTTTCTGCGCTTTCATCTCGCCGATAATTGTTTTTACGTCGTCCCCTCCCAAAGTCACTTTTCCGCCGGCAGCCGCTGAGAGCTTGTCGAAGATGTTATACGGAGCTATGGTATCCAGAGGACTGTGGTGCAATGAATCCTGAATGTTTCGCGCATTTCCCGCGACAGACAGCATGATCCCATTTAAAAAAATTATTGCTGTTAAAAGTTTTTTTCTGTTCATATATAATATAACAATTTTGCGGGCGCAATATTACAGGTTTTTTTTGAATCCCGGCAAATGTTTCCCGAACAGGCGTGTATCGAGGGATTTACGCTTATACTTCGCGCAGGACAGGCTTCATGCCCTTAAATTGACGGCATTTTGGGTTATAGCCTTGCTTTTATCAGGCCGGATGAAATCTGTCACACTTGTGATGAAATCTGTCACAAGCTGGATGGGTTTCATCCCAAGCTGGATGAAATTCATCCCAAGTGTGATGAAATCCATCACAAGTGTGATAGATTTTATCACACTTGTGATGGAACCTATCACACTTGTGATGGAACCTATCACACTTGTGATGAAACCTATCCCACTTGTGATGAATTCCATCCAGTTTGTGATGAAACCCATCCAGCTTGAGATGAAACCCATCCAGCTTGAGATGAAACCCATCCAGCTTGAGATGAAACCCATCCAGCTTGAGATGAAATCCATCACACTTGAGATGAAACCTGTCACAACCGTGAAATTTTCATGTT
>JAISDK010000076.1 GCA_031264875.1 Prevotellaceae bacterium | reverse complement strand
TTATATGTTATTAATTTTCCTTCGCTAAGCAACTGCTGTTTCATGTGCGATAATAAGGTTTCCGAACTCCGTTTTGTTTTCCTGAAATATTCGCCATAGCATCACTTATATCCCCAGTCCGTCGGAAAAAGAGGAAGTAACAGCCTTTTTCTGAATTATCCGGGAATATGGCGGAACGCTGTTCACCTGCCAGATATTACCGCCTATAACAGTATGATGTCCGATAGTTATACGTCCCAGAATCGTGGAATTTGAATAGACAACAACCCAGTCTTCCAGCACGGGATGCCGTGGAATATTCAGCGGCATTCCGTTATCGTCCAGCTTGAATCCCTTTGCGCCAAGAGTAACGCCCTGGTACAGCCGCACATGATTTCCAATAATGCAGGTTTCGCCAATCACCACGCCCGTCCCGTGGTCGATACTGAAATACTCGCCGATTTTAGCTCCCGGATGAATGTCGATGCCTGTGGACGAATGGGCTAATTCCGTGATAATGCGGGGCAGTACTGGTATTCCCATCGTCAGCAGCTCGTGGGCGATTCTGTAGTTAATCATGGCGCGGATTGCAGGATAGCAGAATATCACTTCCTCATGGTTTGTTGCTGCGGGATCGCCGTCGTAAACAGCCTTGACGTCAGTAGCTATCAGGCGTTTTATTTCGGGTAACTTACTGACAAAGGCGCCTGTCAGTTCGAACGACAGTTTTTTCATATCGTCCCGCCGGTTATCGGGAAAGCATATACTTGTATAAATCTGCCCGTTAAGCAGAGTACACAGCTTGTCGATATACAGTCGCGTGTAGTATTCGCGCGTGTTTTCACATGTTTCCGCGTCGCCGAAAAAGCCCGGAAATACAATGTATTTCACGAGCTTTACAATTTCCTCGATTCTGTTTACGCTCGGCAACTGATGTTTCGGCTCCGGCACATATCCATATTCGTCAGCATCATTATGAAGCAGGTTTTTCACAGCTTTTTCTATAGAATCGTTAAATATATTCATGATTATTGTCTGTCAATCTTTTTTTTACTCTGCCTTACTGTCAGGAAAACACTGATAGCGATAAATACAAACAGCAGCACATATCCTGACCATGCAATGTTTTCGGTAATCCTGTATGATTCGGGGTCAAAACGAAATTCCACAGTGTGCCTGCCTGCGGGAATCATCATGGAACGCAGTACATAGCAGGCGCGTACCATTTCCGCCTTTTTCCCGTCGATAGAAATCTGCCAGCCTTTCGGATAGTATATTTCGGAGAATACAGCAAGTTCTTCGGCGTCCGAGTTCGATTCGTACACCAGTTTTTTAGGCGTATATTCAATGAGTTTTATTGAAGCGCTGCTGATGCCCGTGCTGTCTGCCGCCGGCCTGTTAACCCTGTACTCAAAATTCTCCAGCTCGCTTGTCTTGAAACGTTTATCGATAACGGCAGTTTTTGCCGGATTAATGTCTGCCAGAGCTGCAATTTCCTCGTCGGCATTGTCAACCCACCTTATTTCATCGACAAACCATGCATTGCCCAGAGCATTGGGGTTGTGCAGCAGTTTGGGCTTGCTGTCCTGCCCCGACGGCACGATAATATATTTTGTATTCAACATGTTGAAAGCGTCGAAATGCTTTGTGCCCATCAGCGCCTGTACATTCTGGTGATTTACCCTGCCCAGATAGCGCTCGATAATATCCTGATAGCGGCGCAGCTTCGCACCGTGATATCCTCCTATCGACTTATGGTAGAAAGAAGTGCTTCCATCGTTAAACGGACTTACGGTCAAATTATAAACACGATAATCGAGATCCTTATCCTTCAGTATTTCTTCGTCGATCGGCGTTTTGGGAACAATATCTGTCATCTGCGTCTTTTTCGGCTTGAAATCCTCGCCGCTAAGATAGCGCTTGTTTACAGCCCACATATCGGCCAGCGTCAATACAGTGACTGCCACAATGAGCAGTTTGGAATTGAGCTTTTTCCTGCTGTACAGCAATATCAGCGCTACTCCCAGACCGATGATTATCAGACTGCGCCACGCATCGGAACGGAAAACCGATATGCGGACGTTCTCTATAACCTCCATCATCTGCGAAACAAGGAGAGACATCTGCGGATTTTTCGCTGCCCCGTCAAACATTTGCACTTCCTGCTGGCTGAAAAAGCTGAAGAACACAGTCGGGGCAATAATAAACAGCAACAAAAGTCCACCCGTCAAGGCAAGGCTGAGATAAAATGCGGAGACCTCGTATTTTAATATGGCAATACGTATCTTTTTCTTTAATACCGAAGGATTTTCGACTATTTCCTTCAATGCAAGTATCGCCAGTATCGGTATGCACAGTTCGGCAATGACAAGTATCGAGGATACCGCCCTCAACTTGTTATAATAAGGCAAGTAATCGAGAAACAGATTTGTAAGCCACATGAAATTGTTGCCCCAGGAAAGCAGTATGGACATAATCGTAGAGATCAGCAACACCCACTTAAACCATCCCCCGACAATGAAAAGCCCCAGCACAAACAGAAAAACAATAAAAGCGCCCGCATACACCGGTCCCGAAGTAAACGGCAAGTCAGCCCAGTAAGCATTTGTGCCGGACACCTGCTGAATCATGCTGTTCTTTGCCCTGCCGTCGATACGCGGATTATTCTGTATCTCCGATACGATCTTTTTTGCTGTCTTTTCATCGGAACCCATGTATCCCGACGCTCCGCCTTTGGCATTTGGTATCAGGAGCGTAAAAGTTTCGCCCTTGCCATAGCTGTAGTCTGTGGCATAACTGCGTTCAAGACCTCCCTTAGTCTTGTCTTCGGCATTATCAGTCAATTCGGAGCCGCCGCGTATCGAATACTTACTGTAATCGTAAGTATGATACAGATTAGTGATATTCAGGGAAGCGGCAATTGCCACCGCCACCGCCAGAACCGCAGTCGCCTTGAAAAATATGCTTAACTGCTTGTTTTTAAAACTGTATATGAACTGCCCTGCAACGTAAACCACCATCATCATCGCAAAGTAAAATGTCATTTGCGGATGATTGGAAACGATTTGCAGCGCCATGTATATTGCTGTAATCGAAGCTCCAATCCAGTATTTCCCGCGATATGCCCAGATTATTCCGGCAAACGTCGGCGGGATATACGCCAGCGTCATCACCTTCCAGATATGTCCTGCTTCGATAATGATAAAGAAATAGGAGGAAAAAGTATATGCAATAGCGCCCAAAGCAGCCATCCATACATTGAACTTCAGAGCGATAAACAGCAAAAACGCTCCTGCAAGAAGGCCAAACAGCAAATATGCCGGCGAAGGCAGGTATAAAAATGTAACCGCCTGGATTTTGGCAAGCAGAGAGTTGCTCGGACCGCCCGGCGCTATCTGATACATCGGCATTCCTCCAAACAGGCCATTTGTCCAGAGAGTTCTGTCTCCCGTTTCCATGGCATATTTGCCTGCTTCCTGTCCGACACCCATAGCTGTAACAATATCGTGCTGATACAGGGATTTATTTTGAAAAATCTCAGGCATGAAATAAACTGCCGAAATGACTATGAATAATGCTATCGCCGCAATGTACGGGGTATAGGCTTTTAAAGATATATTTTTCATATACATAAATATTTAATATTTTATATTCTTGACAGCCCAAAAGTACAGCATTTTTCGGATTATTGCGTTTTTCCCCTGTCGGGCATTAAACCGAACCCTGGAAATTGCTGATATTAAAATAATAATGCTGCCGGCAAAAAAACGGTTGTCTTGAGTTGCAAATCTGCAAACGGTGTGAAAAACCCCTGTTTTTCACAGCAAAAACCGAATTATACCGCACTCGGTGTAAAATTGTGAGATAAAAATGCAGCGATTCTTCGCGTCTTATGACGCCGTAGGCGTCTGAGATTGATAACCCCGAACAAGCGCAGCGCAGTTCGGGGAAACCGTCTAATCACAATCAGAACTGCGAAGCAGTTCAACTCCTTGCGGAGTTGTGGCGAAGAGACATGCGATACCCCGAACTGCGCTGCGCTTGTTCGGGGTTATCAATTTGAAACTCCTTTCGGAGTTTAACTGAAATAGTGACGCAATTCACAAAACTATCCCGCGCGCAGTATAACTGCCGGTTTTGTTTTATCTATGACCGTAATATTCTTTCAAATTCCTTGAAAATCTTGTAAGCTGCGAAATCAGGAGGCTTGAACTGCACTTGTGTAAAAAGCATTTTAACAGTTCAGTAAAAGACAAAAGAAACGAGACGAACTTTGGGAAATTCGCTCCTTTCTTATCTTAAAATTCAAGAGGAAGAAGATAATACAGGAGAAATGTCAACTGGATACTTCCGGCGGTAGTCAGCTTGTAGAGTTCATTTATGGAAGAGTGGAAATACCTCATTGACATTCTATTTCAACCCTTTATCAGATTTAATCCCTCCTGTTTTATGATGCAAAGGTAATATTAAAAATTATATCGCATAATTTTTTAATCCTTTGTTAACATCTTTTTTATTCTCATCCTTTCCTTTTTCCCTTCTCAATATACCTAACAACAATCTAAAAGGGAATATGTTTAAATTATTTTTTAATGAGATGTCTAATAGTACGATTCGCATTTCCTGTTATATTCTAATATATTACACTTTGTATAATCCTGTGGTTTCGGCGACAACATATGTGCTTCCCCCGATAAAAATCAGGTCGTTTGCGGATGCTTTTTCTACGGCTTTCCGTATGGCTTCCGCGACTGTGGCCACAATTTCTCCTTTCAAGTTGGCTGCCATACATCTCCGTGCAAGCGTTTCGGCATCCATTGCCCGCGGTATGGAGGCTTGGGTAAAAAGATAGCAGGCGTTTCGGGGCAGTAGCGGGATTATGCTGTCCAAATCCCGGTCGGCGACAACGCCCAGAATAAAGTAGAGGTTTTTACAGTCCTGTTCAGCAAGCTGCTTCATGGTATGTTGCAGTCCGTGGGCGTTGTGTCCGGTGTCGCAGATTATTGTTGGATTTTTTCCCAGTGTCTGCCAGCGGCCTTTGAGGCCGGTGTTCAGGGCGGCGCCGGCAAGGCCTTTCTGCTCGGCTTTGGCGCTGATTGTGAATGACTGCTTTTTCAGCACGGCAATCGATGTTAGCGCTGTAACAATGTTTTTGCTTTGATAGCTGCCTTCCAGATCCAGCGATGCTGTAAATGTGTTGCCGGGAAACAGGTTGCTGTTTAGCGGGGCAAGGGTGAATGTCCGGCTGCCCGGCCTGTTTTCGGACGAGAGTATTTCAAGGCTGTCTTCGGCAAAGAACAGCTCTGAACCGGATTCCCGTGCTTTTGCGGTGAAGACGTCGGTTGTCAGGTTGTGTTTTTCGCCGATCACTGCCGGTATGCCGGGCTTGATGATGCCGGCTTTTTCGGAGGCGATTTTGTCAAGACTGTTGCCGAGGTATTCGGTGTGGTCGAGTCCGATGTTTGTTATCACGCTGAGTTCGGGGGTGATGATGTTGGTGGAATCCAGGCGTCCGCCCATTCCGGTTTCTATGACTGCGACGTCGATTTGTTCGCAGGCGAAAAAGTGGAATGCCATTGATGATGCTGTTTCAAAGAACGAGGGTTGCAGATGTTCGATGAATGTTTTGTGTTGTGCTACGAAGTCAATTACTTTCTGTTCGGGTATTTTTGTTCCGTTGATTCTGATTCTTTCCCGGAAGTCGAACAGGTGCGGCGAGGTGTACAGTCCTGTTTTGTATCCTGCGGCGTGCAGTACGGAGGCGATGATGTGGGCGACGGAGCCTTTGCCGTTGGTTCCGGCGATGTGTATGGTTTTGTATTTGCTGTGGGGGTTTCCGAAATATTGGTCGAGCAGTGTGCTGTTGTCGAGGTTTGCTTTGTACGCGGCCTGCCCGATGCGGTGAAACACGGGCAGTGCGTTGTACAGGTATTGTATTGTTTCTTTGTAGTCCAAAATGGTATGATGTTTTTTGTTTACTGCGTGGCTTTTTCCAGTCGTTTCATGATTGAGAAGATGAATGCGGCGGAGAGCAGGCAGCATGTTACGAGTACTCCCCAGAAGGCGTACAGTTGCAGTTTTATCCAGAAGATTCCCATTACTCCTACCATCAGGTTGCCGATGGCGGTGGCTGCAAGCCATCCTCCCTGCATCATGCCTTTGTATTGGGGTGGAGCGACTTTTGCTACGAATGACAGTCCCATGGGGGAGAGGAAGAGTTCGGCGAGGGTGAGGACGAAGTATGTTCCTATCAGCCAGTTGGGGGATACGAGCATGTCCGAGAGTCCGTCGCCGATTTCGGACGGGGCGGGAAGTCCTGTCGAGCCTGCGAGCAGGATGAGGAATCCGAGGGCGGCGATGAGCATGCCGTATCCTATTTTGCGCGGCGCCGAGGGTTCGCGGTTTCTGTTGGCGAGCCAGCTGAAGAGCGCTACTGATACGGGCGTGAGTATGACGATGAATAGGGGGTTGAACTGTTGAAAGATTTGTGGTGTTATTTTTATTGATTCTACGGCTTCACGGACGTTGACGAGGTAGAATGTGATCATGCCGGCCAGTCCCAGCAGTGATATGGCGATGCCCTGCAGGGGTTTTTTCTTTCCGCCGAACAGTCCCGCGGTTGCGATGTATATTCCATATATTACTGCGATGAAGGGCAGTACGGAGAGGAGTGAGAACATCATGTTGTGGAGGGGGGTGATTTCGCTTGCGGTGTAGTTTTGTGCAAAGACGGTCATGCATGCTCCGTTCTGGTGGAAGGACATCCAGAAGAATATTACTACAAAGAATACGAGGAAGAGCGCTATCATGCGTTCTCTGACTTGCGCTTTTGTGAGTATTACGACGTCCGAGCCTTCTTTGATTTGCTGCTTGTGAGTTTTGTCCACCGGTTTCCAGGTTTTTCTGAAGAGCAGGAATATCAGCAGCGAGATCATCAGGCTGATGCATGCTACTCCGAATGCCATGTTGTAGGATTTGTTCAGGGACTTGTCCACGTAGTTTTTTGCGAAGTTGACGGGGAACTTGTCGGGGTCACCGGGGTCGCCGTAGAGTTTCGGGTCGGTGACCTGGATGCCGGCGATTTTTTCTTTCAGCCGGTCGATTGCCTGCCGGTCTTTTGTGTCGCGGCTGTAGAGGAGCTGGTATTCTTTTTTCGACAGTTGCTGTTCGGGATTGTCGAGTGTTCGCGATGCGGTCAGCTGTGCAAGTCCGGCGGCTTTCAGGTTGAGCAGGCATCTGGCTTGCTCGGCTTGTTCGTCTGCGGAGAGATCCTGTATTTTCAGGGTTTTAAAATCGTTAAGTTTTACGTAGTTGTTGGGGATGTTCGCGTCGTAGGTAAAGTTTTCGCTGAGCAGAAAGGCGTTGTTGATGCTGTTGGCTACGCCGGGTGCGAAAAATGCTCCGATGTTGATGAACATGTAGAAGATTGAAAATGCTATGTCGCGCTTGCCCTTGTAGATGTCGGATTCATAGAGGTTGCCGACGAGCGCTTGCAGGTTGCCTTTAAAGAAGCCGGTGCCCATTGCTATCAGAAGCAGTGCGGCATACATCATTACTGTGCCCGAAATGTCCGGTTCGCTTGGGACGGCGAGCAGCGCATATCCCGAAAACATTACGAAGATGCCGATTATTATGGTTTTGCCGTATCCTAATACTTTGTCGGCAACAAAGCCTCCTATCAGAGGCAGGAAGTAAACTAAAGCCAGAAAGATTCCGTAGATCAGGCTTGCCGATGATGACGACAGTCCGAATTTTGCTTTAATGTACAGCACTAAAATGGCTAACATCGTGTAGTAGCCAAAGCGTTCTCCCATATTGGTGAGGGCTAGAACTAACAGTCCTTTGGGGTGTCCTTTCATAATTATAAATCTTAATTTTTACATTACTTTTATTTAAAAAACGGTGCAAAAGTATAATATTATTTTAATAACTCGTGTGTAATAGATTAAGTGTTACCTTTGCACTCTAAATTTGTAATTCTACACGACAATGGAAAATTTCTTTTTAACATTACGGGATACAGTACATACTATGACTGTGAAGTTTGTGCGCACCTACCTGCCTACGGCAAAAAAACCTTATAATGCACGTGTCATGCTCCAGACGGAGCTTGATCTGTATGAGATTGCGGAAAAGGCGGAGATTTATGACATCGGAGTGTCGCCGCAACGGATTGTGGAAGGCGTTATGGCTTTTATCACGCTGTGCTATTATTTGTCAGCCGATGGTTTCAAGTTGAAAACACCGCTGTTCAACAGCTATATGCGTATTCCGGGCGAATACGACGGTTACGAAACGCATCTCCCCGAAGGCGTTTATCCGGAAATACGCATGACTCCGGGAGTTGCTTACAAAGAATATATTCGAGAAAGGGTAAATGTCATGTTTGACGGGATTTATGATGTGAACGGATTAATCGGCGAAGTACTCGACGAGGTAACAGGCCTTAAGAATGAAACGATTACCGTTGGCAATATCATCGACATACACGGATGGGGACTCAAGATCGCAGGTGATGAAGAACATGCTGATCAGATCGGATTCTTCTTTACAAGCGAAGCTACCGGCGATATACAGGCAACTGTTATCCCGGTCAACAAACCAACGCTGCTTAAGGTGCTTGTGCCGCCGCTTTCGGCAGAAGATTACTTTGTTGTTATACGGACACAGTCTTCGGCAAAAAGTGCAAGAGGGGTGTTTTTGAAGAATCTTCGCGAAATAAAATCGGTTTTTACGGTAACACCGGCTTGAGAATTGTCGTTTCAAGGACAAAAGCCTGTCTGCAAATTATGTATGCGGACAGGCTTTTTTGTGCCGGTATATGTACTGACATTGCATGTCCCGGCAGACTTCTGGCGTATCCATATCCAGTCTTCTGGCGTACCCATATCCAGACTTCTGGCGTATCCATATCCAGTACTTCTGGCGTACCCATATCCAGTGCTTCTGGCGTACCCATATCCAGTGCTTCTGGCGTACCCATATCCAGTGCTTCTGGCGTATCCATATCCAGTACTTCTGGCGTATCCATATCCAGTCTTCTGGCGTATCCGCTAACAGTCCTGGAGCGTATGAATATGCAGACATCGGACGTATGACGACATCCTTCAATGCGAGGAACAGCTCACAATGTCATCAATTTAAGCCGTGCTGTTGCTTATGAGTTTTAAGGACTTTAAAGTCTTTAAGGACTTTAAAGTCCTTAAAACTCATAGTTTTCCACGAATTGCAATGAAAGAAAATAAACCCCAATGCAGCGAAGTCATTGGGGTTTATTATGTCTGATTTTACACTGTTTCACAGCCCGAATCCGACTCTCAGTTTCAGTCCTGCGGTCATCAAGTTAGCCTTGCTGACCAGGTTGGTGCTGAGGGCGTCGCTGTATTTGAATCTGTCGTTGTTGAACGAGTTATATTCCAGCCGGCGTCTGCTGTCTGTTGTCCGGGCGCTGTTCAGTCCGCAGCCGAAATACCAGCCGGCGTACAGGTTTATCCTGCCGGTCAGGGCGAAGCGGGCGCCGACTTCGAGAATCAGGGACTTCTGGAATCCGGGTTTCAAATCCT
>JAISDK010000054.1 GCA_031264875.1 Prevotellaceae bacterium | reverse complement strand
TTTATGTGTCGCACTGGATGTGGAACTCGGAAATTCCGTCGTGCACAATTCGTGGTATTTCCATAAGAACGATAATACGGTCGTCAGCAAAGAGACTCTGGAACAACACGGAAAATTTGTAAAGGCATTGCTGACCTCGAAAAGGAGAGGATTGAAAAACAAACTCAAGGACTACGGCCGCGCCTATTTCAACAAAAGCATTCACCGCCGGCTGAGGGGCGACGAACAGGGATACCGCCCGCCATGCGGTGCACTGGAAGATTTTTTCTTTATTGATCCCTGGGGAAATGTCAGCCCGTGCAATGGTTCCGAAGAGGAATGGATCATCGGAAACATCAGGGAAGATTCTTTCGAAAATATCATGAAGTCGGATAACGCCCGGGAAATCGCCAAACGGGTGAAAGCCTGCGACCGGAACTGCGCTTTTGTCGTCACCGAACGACACGACATGCTGCGCAGGCCGTGGATACCCGTCCTGTGGGTCGTCCGCAACAAGATACGCATTGCCCGCGGAAAAGACATTTGCTGGTAAGGAGATGAAAATAAATGTATTTGGCACTAGAGGGTTCCCTCTCATGCAGGGAGGCGTGGAGAAACACTGTGAATGTTTATATCCGTTGATAGAAAAATCATACCACATCACCGTTTTCCGACGAAAACCTTATGTCCGGTCTTCCGGCGAGAAATACGACGCTATCCGGTTTATCGACCTGCCGTCCACGCGCATCAAAGGATGGGAAACGGCATATCATTCCCTGCTATGCACGGTGTATTCCCTGTTTCAGCGGCCGGAAATCGTGCATATCCATAACATCGGACCGGCGTTGTTTTCTCCCGTGCTGAAGCTGGCGGGAATAAAAGTGCTCCTGACATACCACAGCGCAAACTACGAACATAAAAAATGGCATTTCATTGCCAGAAAAATATTAAAGTTGAGTGAGAAAATCGCGCTGACGACTTCCGATGCCATTATTTTCGTCAACGACGTGCAACGAAAAAAATTCAGCCCGCACATCCAAGCCAAATCCTGCTATATTCCTAACGGTATTCAGGCACCGAAATTTACCGATGCCACCGACTTCCTGCAGGCGCAGGGCATCCAAAAAAACAAATACATCCTGGCCGTCGGACGCATCACGCCTGAAAAGGGTTTTGACTGTCTGATCAAAGCATTCAAGAAAGCCGCTCCCGAAACGTATCAATTAGTCATTGCCGGCGGAGTAGAAGGAGAATCGACCTACTTCACGGCGCTGCAAAAAAGCGTATCCTGTTGCAGCAACATCATTTTCACCGGCTATGTATTCGGAGAGCAACTGGCGCAACTCTACACGCATGCGGCGCTATTCGTACTGCCTTCCTATAACGAAGGCATGCCGCTGGTTTTATTGGAGGCCATGAGCTACAGACTCGCGATTCTGGCCAGCGATATCCCGGCGAATAAAGCCGTGAATCTGCCGGAACAAGCCTATTTCGCAACGGGAGATGAAACGGAACTGGCCGGTCGCCTCGGGCAAATGATGTGTGATCAAACGCCGGAAAGAATCAATTATCAGCTTCCGGATAACTACAATTGGCAACATATCGCCCGGCAGACGGTCGAAGTGTACAAGGCTTTGCACAAAGCCGATAGCGGAGCAAATATGATAAATGTATACTCAAAAAAATAAACGCCAGGCCGGTGGATATTTTCATTTGATGCGTTTATATTCTTCTATCAGGGAAACAAACAGATCCTTGAAAAACAAATAACCGACCGGTACCACAAGGGTGAGAACAAGTATTCCTATTGCAGCGTATAATTTCCGGGGGCCAAGAGGCCTTTTCTTAACGTATGCCGGTTCAATAATGAGTGCACGGTCGGTTTGTTTACTTAACGAAAGCAGTGTCTCTTCACGCTTTTGCAAAAGCATAAGATACAAGCCCTGAAGTATTTCCTGATTACGGCGATAATTTACATATTCACGTTCTTTCTCCGGGATTGTTTTCATTTTCGAGAACATCTGTTTTTCTTTTAATTTCAGATCTTTCAATGTTTCATCCGTACTTTTCCGGGCGTTTTCGATCATAACAAAAACACCGCTACGAAGGTTTTCTACCCGGTTGTCCGCAGCCTTATAAAGGACATTTGTTTCATTTGAATTTTTCAACAGCCTGTCGCGTTCAAGAATCGCTTCGTTATATTTGGCAACTGTTCCCTTCTCGCTATCTGCCGTAAATAAAGGAGGAACCACATTATATCTATTAGCCGGATCTTTTATGTATTCATCGAGCATATTAATAAGGCGGGACTGTGATTCAACTTCCATGATTGAAGTCTGCAACTCTTTAATTACTTCGCTATAAAAAGCGACGTCCGACTCCAGCAAGGTCATGTCATTCTTCGTTTTATAGGCCTGTATATCAAGTTCTACTTTTGCCAGATCCGCTGCAATCAACGAAATGCGACCGTCCACAAACTCCATTGTTTTGTTATCTTCGGTTTGCTTGTACGACGCTACGTCTTCATTATACTTCCTTATCAGCGTATTCAGCATATCTTTCCCTCTTTCAATAGAATGTTCGCTACAACTCATTTCAAGAACATTCGACGAAATAGAAATATCTTCTATCAGAATATTTTCTTTCAAATCTTCTGCCATCCAATTAATTGGAATACACCGAATATTCAATTTGAATGATTTTTC
>JAISDK010000043.1 GCA_031264875.1 Prevotellaceae bacterium | reverse complement strand
CGGTGCATAAACAGGCAAAAACTTCATTTCATTCATGGATTTTTTGACTGAAATCATAAAAAAACATAATTATTTAGCCTCTGCTATAACCTCGTCATTTTTCAGATATGACGATAAATCACTGTATTTCAAAACATAAAAAGACTATAAAGGCCCATCGATTGCATTTTTTAACATCCGGCAAACACTTGACTTATTTTTTTATGTTTTTCTTTGTAGCCGAGAATTTATTGATATTATATGATGTTTTTAAATGTATAAAAAATGAGTGGCGACACAAAAACAGTTTATTTAGTAAAAAATCACTATTCCCAATGCGGAGGGCTGACAGAAGAAATTGTCGGTATTTATTCCGATAAAGAAAGCGCCATAAAAGTTGCTAAAAAAGAGTGGAATAAATACGGCAAATGGCAACGCCGGCTTGCCGTGCCGCATACGCTGTATCTTAATCATATTGATGATTTTGAAAAAAAACATTCGGAAGATGATGAGCATATCTGGTGGCACGATTTTCACGACTATCTGGGATATACCGGCCAGGAATGGCAATCGACAGAAGACACCATTCGGGCAGCCTGCGACGATTATCGCCAAACGAATGTTTTAGAGCGTAATCTTGATGAAAAAGGTATACCTCCGAAAACTATTTGGGAAAAGAAATGGAAAGAAACGGAACTAATACCTTGCAGGGAGAACGACAAATGGGGGCTCCGCGACGAAGCGACCAATAAATTCGTAGTGCCGCCAACTTACGCCGATTGCATACAGTTTCAATGCAAGACGGTTCACTGGGACCAATCGGTAAATGGTTTGTACCAAATAAGCGAAAAACCTCGAAACGTTGATTATTGGGGCATAAAAAGCGCTGATAATGGAAAATGGGGCGTCGTTAATAAAGGTGACAAACTGATTATTCCTGCTGAATACGATGAAATATGTAATGTGATGTTTGAGGGTTCAATATCCCTGCATTTTTTCAAGGTTTCTAAAAATGGCAAATACGGCCTGCTAAACAACCACGGCGAAGTGATATTACCTGTTGAGTATGACGATTTACACGATCATATAGAGAGGAAAAGCGGAATAATATACGCTTCAGCACAGCGAAACGGCAAACAGGAGCATTATATCATTAACGAATATCGAACTTGTATCATTAACAGATATCGAACTAGTTATCCTGAAGACCGCCAAAAATTGCTGGACTCGTGGTTTGAATGGACAGAAGAAGCAATACAGGCAGTAGCACGCCTGAACAGGGCGTTAATTGAAGCCGAAAAAAACGTCAGAGAAGAGTATAACGCCCGTAAAGCGGAACTCAAGTCGCAACTCATCACAAACAACAGGTTACTGACTGATTACGAAATAGACAAAGCGCTCAAACTTTCCATTCTCGTTGAAGACGAAAACGGCGAACTTACAGAGCCAACGGAAGGCATTTACGCCGCATTGAACGAAATACTCAGCACCGCGTCAACCGGATTTATTATAGACAGTGAAAAAGACTGGGGGATCACTCTCGGCAAGGATGTGGCGATACATTTATGGAAGGAAATTTCCGACGAGTTTTCTCCTTACTGCTTCATCCATTACGGAATCCACGTCTTGCGCAACCAGCTATTGTTTGCGTGGGAAGATATTTTAAAAATACGCTCGGTGCAGGCAGAGGTTAGGGTTGATTATCAAAAAGGTATAAACATAATACCACCAAACGGATTCGAGGATCAGCAAACAATTAATGAAAATTTAGAAAAGAAATAAGTATGAATTTGACTGGAAAAGAAGTAAAAACAGTTTATTTAGTAATAAATGACTCTTATCGTTCGGGGTCGACAGAAGAATTTGTCGGTATTTATTCCGATAAAGAACGCGCCATAAAAGTGGCTAAAAAAGAGTGGAATGAATACGGCAAATGGCAACGCCGGCTTGCCGTGCCGATGGCCCTGTATCTTAATCATTATGATGATTTAAAAATGAAATGTTTAAGGGAGGATAAGAATTTCGAGTTTGACGACTATTTGGGGTATACCGGGCAGGAGTGGCAATCAACAATAGATGTCATTCAGGATTATGGCTGTATAAATAATGCCAGGGGGAGGGATGGGATAAGCTACTGGGCAGAGTGTCGCCATGATTATTCCCGCACGCAAGTTTTACAATATAATCTTGATAAAAAAGACGCAGATCCGGAAACTGTTTGGGAAAAGAAATGGAAAGATACAAATCTGATTCCCTGTCGGGAAAACGGCAAATGGGGATTTCGCGACGAAGCTACCAATAAATTCGTAGTGTCGCCAACTTACGACGATTGCATACAGTTTCAAAGCAAGTGGGCTTACTGGGAGGAATGGGGCAAAGACTATGGATACCAAATAAGTAAAAAACCACGAAAAGTTGATTATTGGGGTATAAAAAGCGCTGACAATGGAAAATGGGGCGTCGTTAATGAAAACGGCCAACTGATTATTCCTGCTGAATATGATGAAATATGTAATGAGATATTTAAAGGTATGCAGTTTTTGTACTTTTTCAAGATTTCTAAAAACGGCAAATATGGACTACTTAACAAGCACGGCAGAACGATATTACCCATTGAGTATGACGGTGACTTACAATATCATATTGAGAGGGAAAGAGGAGTAACATACGTTTCAGCACAGCGAAACGGCAAACAGGAGCACTGTATCATTAGCGAAGATTATCCTGAAGACCGACAAAAAATGTTGGATTCGTGGTTTGAATGGACAAAAGAAGCAGCACAAGCAGTCGTGCGTCTGAACAGGGCGTTAATTGAAGCCGAAGAAAACGTCAGAAAAGAGTATAACGCCCGTAAAGCAAAACTCAAGTCGCGACTGGCCAAAAACGATAAGTTTCTGACGGATTACGAGATAGGTAAAGCGCTCAAACTTTCCATCCGCATTGGAAACGAAAACAGCGAACTCACTGACCCAACCGGATTTATTATAGACGGCGAAGAAAAAGACTGGTCTTTCACCTTCGGCGAGGATGCTGTGAGACATTTACAAAATGAAATGCCCAACGAGTTGCGTTTTATTTACGGATACAAAATCCATTACGGAATCCACGTCCTGCGTAATCACTTGTTGCTTGCGTGGGAAGATATTTTGAAAATACATTCGGTATGGGCGGAGGTCAGGGTTGATTATCAGAAAAATATAGATATACCTTTCAGTAAACCTTAAGTAATATGGAGATAAATTTGAATCTTTTTGAAAAGTATGATTATCCGAATGTTGAGAGTTTTCGTAAACTTACCGACAAGTATGGCTCTTTCTCCAATATGAGCCACGAGTATGGTATTGAACTGTTTGGCGAGCGGTTTATCGCCTCCGAAATCCTGTTTATTATGGCGGGCTTTCGTGACGAAACGATTCAGCGAAAACTGCTTGAAAAACAAAGTAATCCAACCGTTATTACGAAGGCTTCAATACAATGGGCAAACTGCTTACGATGCTGCGCGACAACAACGGTGTTTTGGAATACCGCTTGCCGGACGATGTGGTGATTTTGGGGAATAAAATTAAGTAAGATAATAAGAATATGGATAGTTTAACAGTTATTGCTTTGCAGAGATTATTTACAAACAGGCAAATTCTGACTTTGAAAACCCGTTTGGGGAGAATGCCCGAAAATAAGGAACAGTGGAATCAAATCATTGAAATGGGAATCATTGAACGGGAAGTTACGATACCGGAAATAACCCGCGCTTTTTCTGAGGCAGAAAGAATTATAGATGAATCGCTTGAACAGGAAATAGAGATTATAACGTTTTTTGACGAGGACTTTCCCGAACCGCTCAAAAATTTTAAGCGGAAAGGGCTGTACGATATTCCGCTTACGCTTTATTATAAAGGTAATATCAGGAATGTGAGCCGAATGGAAGCGATAGCCATTATAGGCACTCGCAAACCGACCGCCGACGGTTTGAAAATGGGCGAATATTACGGCAGATACTTTGCGAGCCAGGGATTTAATATCGTGAGCGGCCTGGCTTTGGGTTGCGATACGGCAGCGCATAAAGGTGCATTGAGCGCAAAAGGCATTACGACAGCGTTTGTGGGACATGGTTTGGATATTATCCACCCGTCTGAAAATAAATCGCTTGCGGAGAGAATTATTGCATCGGGCGGAGCCGTTGTTTCGGAATATCCGATCGGAACGCCGGTCTGTTTTCAAAATCTTATTGATAGAAACCGTTTGCAGGCGGGGCTTTCCGACGCCGTTATTCTCATTCAGTCCGACGATAAAAAGGGAGGCAGTATGCACGCGGTGAATATTGCCAACGAAAACCACAAGCCTGCTTTTGCAGTACAGTTCGGCAATGAGCGGGCAAATCTCGACAAGATGACGCAGGGAAATGTACGTTTAATTCGCGAAAAACGAGCCGCTGCACTCACGCCAGACAGGG
>JAISDK010000034.1 GCA_031264875.1 Prevotellaceae bacterium | reverse complement strand
CAAATCCTGCAATGGTCGATACTTTGCTGCAAGACTCGCAAAGCCGTCAATACATTACGGGAGTCGGTTTTCAATGGGCCGGAAAGAAAGCTGTAGGCGCCGTTCATAATAAATATCCCAATATCAAAATCTATCAGACCGAGCAGGAATGTGGCAACGGACAAAACGACTGGAGATTATGCTGCTCTGCATGGGGACTGATGAAACATTATTTCAACAACGGAACTAATGTATATGACTATTGGAATACATCTCTCGAAGAAGGAGGCATGAGCCGCTGGGGATGGAGACAAAACTCGTTAGTCACAGTAAACAAGCAAGATAAAACTTACCGGTTTACATACGAATATTATCTTTTGAAACATCTGAGCCATTATGTACTTCCCGGCGCTCAGCGTCTTGCCACTTCGGGAACATTCACTAATATACTGGTTTTCCGAAATGCTGACAATAGCTATGTGTTAATGATACAAAACGATACAGATACCGTAATCAAACCCTCTATCAAAATCGGCGAATACAATGTTTCTCCCATACTGAAACCCAATTCGTTTAACACAATAGTAATAGGATAAAAATTAATTACATATAACAAATGGAAACAGATAGTAGAATATTTGACTTGATAAATGAAGAGCGGAAACGGCAAACAGCAGGAATCGAACTGATTGCATCCGAAAACTTTGTCAGCGACCAGGTACTCAAAGCTATGGGGTCGGTTTTGACCAACAAGTATGCCGAAGGTTATCCGGGGGCAAGATATTATGGAGGCTGCGAGGTTGTGGACAAATCGGAACAGTTGGCTATTGACCGTATATGTCAATTGTTTGGAGCCAAATATGCAAATGTTCAGCCTCATTCGGGGGCACAGGCAAATATGGCAGTATTTGTGGCATGTTTGAATCCCGGCGATACATTTATGGGACTTGATTTGTCACACGGAGGTCATTTAACTCACGGCTCGAACGTTAACGTTTCGGGAATGTGGTTCAAAGCAGTGTCCTACGGAGTAAGCGAAAACGGATTTATCGACTATGACGCAATGGAAAAAACGGCGCTGGAACATAAGCCCAAGCTGATAGTTGGTGGAGCTTCCGCTTATTCGAGAGAATGGGATTATGCCCGAATGAGAGACATCGCCGATAAAATAGGAGCGCTGTTTATGGTTGACATGGCGCATCCTGCCGGACTTATCGCCGTCGGACTTTTGAATAATCCACTGAAATACGCTCATATAGTGACTTCTACCACACACAAGACTCTTAGAGGTCCGCGTGGCGGTGTCATTCTCATGGGCGAAGACTTCGAAAATCCGTGGAACCTCAAAACTCCCAAGGGACAGACAAAATTGATGTCGCAGATACTTAATTCCGCCGTTTTCCCGGGAATACAGGGAGGCCCTCTTGAACATGTCATTGCGGCCAAAGCGGTGTCGTTTTTCGAAGCGCTCCAGCCGGAGTACAGAGAATATCAGTTGCAGGTGAAAAAGAACGCTGCTGCAATGTCTAATGCCCTGACAGGCAAAGGATACAAAGTCGTTTCCGAAGGAACCGACAACCATTTGATGCTCGTGGATTTACGCTCTAAATTTCCCGACTTGACCGGCAAGCAGGCCGAAAAAGCTCTGGTAGAAGCAGATATTACTACAAACAAAAATATGGTGCCTTTCGATAGCAGGTCGCCTTTCCAGACTTCAGGGTTGCGTTTTGGTACCGCAGCTGTAACAACACGGGGTTTAAAAGAAGCTGATATGGAAAATATTGTGCTTTTTATTGATAAAATTTTAACAGATACGGAAAATAAAAACATGGTGCAACATGTTAAACAAGAAGTAAATATGTTAATGAGCCACTTAAATCTTTTCGCATGGTAAACTTTTTTTATGAAATATCACAAAAAAATATATACCTTTGCGCCCTTGATTTTTGTAGCGAAGTTGGGTTCATAGTTCCTGAAAAGGATTTTATAATGATAGTCTAGAGGGGCATCTTCCATGGGAAACTTCTCATATTTTGTTTCAACCCTATTTTATTTTATTTTCTCCTTGATGCCTCTCTTTTTTTTAACCTTACAGGTTGAAGTATAATTTTTTGTAAACAGATATAATTAAGAAATTATGGTAAAAACAGGAATATTTTACGGTTCCTCAACAGGAACAACAGAAGAAATTGCCGGAATAATTGCCGGAAAGTTAGGCATATCGTCGAAAGACGTACACAACATCGAATCAAACGACGGCGATCTGTCGGAGTATGACTTTTTGATTTTTGGCGCCTCATCAACGGGAATAGGCGATTTGCAGTATTTTTGGGAAAACTATCTTGACACTCTTAAATCTGCAGATTTAAGCGGGAAAACCGTAGCTTTATTCTGCTGTGGCGATTCCTATACCTATTCCGATTCATTTTGCGGGGCGATGCGTAAAATCTATGATGCAATAAAAGACAGTGGATGTAACTTTACAGGCAAAGTCTCGACCGACGGATATGAGGCCGGTGATACCGACGCCGTGATTGACGGCCAATTCGTGGGACTGGCAATTGACAATGATAACGAAGAAAACAAAACCGCCGAAAGAATTGATTCATGGATAGAATTGATTAAAAAATAGCAATTTTATGTATATAAGTGTTTGAACAGAAGAGGACAGTTAGCTATTGCGAAACTGTCCTTTTTTCTATAACACCTAAATCGTTCATGAATTATAACTCTTTTCTTTTTTGATCTTACAATTTTAGCCCGCGTGAACTGCAATGCAGTTATCCCCCGACAAGCAGGCGAAAAAAAAATCACTAAATTACACATGAATTAAAAATAAAGTGTACTTTTGCAGCCGGAAATAATTTTACATATTTAAAAATATAAGTTCATGAAGAAGAATATATTTGATTTAGAGACTGAAGAGTTAAAAAAAATTGCTTTATCCCTTAAAGCAAAAGTAATTGAAGGTCTTGTAAAAGACGACATGGAAGTGCAGTGCCTTCCTACTTACATTAATCCCAACAAGAGTATCGAACAGGGAAAAGCCCTTGTTCTCGACCTTGGCGGAACAAATTACAGAGCGGCAATAGTCGATTTTGTTGATGGCAAACCCATTATCCGTCCTGAAAACGGATTCAAAAAAGACCTTTCACTGATGAAGGAAGAAGGATTTACTCGCGAAAACCTTTTCAGGGAAATCGCCGATCTCATCAGCGAACTCAATCTGGAAGGCGTACATTCTATCGGATACTGTTTTTCATATCCGGCTGAACCCGTGCGCAATGGCGACGCAAAACTGCTTCGCTGGACCAAAGGAGTGAATATCGTGGAAATGATCAACGATTTTGTAGGCAAACCCCTGATGGAATACCTGAACAAGAATCTCGAACATGCTGAATTTACGAGTATCAAGGTTATAAACGACACTATCGCAAGCCTTTTCTCCGGATTGACCGACAAAAGCGCTCAGGCTCATATCGGTCTGATTGTGGGAACAGGCACCAATATGGCGACGTTTATCCATTCGAACAGAATCGGAAAGCTTGACCCCTGTTATCTTCGGGAAGGACTGATTCCCATCAATCTGGAGTCCGGAAACTTCTATCCTCCACACTTGACGGTGATCGACGACAAGGTTGATGCCTGTTCCGACAGCAAAGGACGGCAGCGTTTTGAAAAAAGCGTTTCGGGAATGTATCTGGGCGAAATACTGAAATCGGTCTTCCCGTGCGACAAATTCGAGGAAAAGTTTGACGCTCAGAAACTGACAAGCATAATGAACTTCCCCGACATTCACAGAAAAAGATATGTTCGCGTGTCGCGGTGGATATATCAGCGGTCGGCAAAACTTGTTGCAGCCTCGCTTGCAGGTCTGATTCTCGTTATGTATCTATACGACAATTCCATCAAAAGCGTTTGCCTGACGGCGGAAGGAAGTCTGTTCTGGAGTCACGACTGCCATGACAAGAATTACAAGGAAATCGTGCTGGACGAGCTTCATCTGTTACTGGCCGAATTTGGCCTTGACATTCAAGTTCATATCCCGGTAGTGGCAAACGCCAATCTTGTCGGGTCAGCAATAGCCGCATTATCCTGAGTTGTTAAACATAAATACGGCAGATATGTACGGCAATTTGTTTTTGAGCGTCATGCGGAAAAGACTGCTGTTTTCAGCCGCTGTTGTGTTGGCGCTGTTTACCTCGTGCGGGGAGAAAAAAATGACGCTGACGGTAATGAATCCTTCGGGATTTGACAGGGAAAGTCAGACAGTGGAAATCCCGTTACAGGATGTAGCTCATAAACTTGGTAATCCCGACTATGGGAAACTCGAACTTACGGATGCGGAAAACGCATCTGTGGCATACCAGATAACATACGACAGTAAATTTATCTTTCAGCTTGATGTGAAAGCCGGGGAAACTCGGTCGTTTGTACTGAAGCAGGGAAAGGAAATCAGGAAGTTCGAGCCTAAAACCCATGCCCGGTTTGTCAGCGAGCGAAAAGACGATTTCGCATGGGAAAACAACAGGGTGGCGTTCCGAATATACGGGCCGGCGCTGAAACCTGTCGATGGGCCAAGCAACGGCATAGACGCCTGGTATAAAAGAACTGACAGACTGGTTATCGACAAATGGTATAAGGACGATTTGGCCGGAAAGGGATCGTATCACGAGGATCATGGCGAAGGGCTTGACGATTATAAAGTTGGCCGCTCGCTGGGAGCCGGAGGAATGGCGCCGTTCGTGAACGATTCATTATGGCTGAACGAAAATTTTGCTGCTTACGAAGTGCTGGATAACGGCCCTGTGCGTTCCACGTTTAAGCTTGTGTATAATGCGATTAACGTGAACGGGAAGGAATATCCGGAAATCCGTGCGTTTTCCATAGACGCAGGTTCGCAGCTGACGAAAATAACACAGTTTTACGAAGGCCTTTCCGGAAAAATGACTGTGGCCGCCGGTTTTGTGAAACGCGCTGGAAACGATTCGGTTGTGGCAAACGGCAATTACCTGATATATGCCGAACCGTACAGCAGCAAGGTCGAAAGCGTATTTATGGCAATGGTATTCCCCAAAGGATACGAAAAAACAGCCGTAAATACATACAAGGCTGGAAACGAATGGTATTCGCATGTTCTGGCTGTCTGCGAATACGACCGTCCGCTGACATACTATTCCGGTTACGGATGGAGCAGGGCGGGAATATTTACGAGTATCGCTGTTTTTGAGAAGTATATCGCCGAATTTTCGGAAAGCCTTAGAGTTCCACTTAAGGTAAGTTTTTTTTAAATTGAAGTATCAAATTAATTAGTTGAAGATATGAAATATAAAGTATTTTTCTTATTGTTTTTAACATTCGCGTTTTTGGGCTGCAACGGTGACAGTTGTCGATATCAGGATGTGTCGCTGAGTTTTGACCGGAGAGCGGCTGACTTGCTGAGCCGGCTGACTCTGGAGGAAAAAGTGCTGCTGATGACCAACAAGTCGGCCGCCATTGAACGCCTGGGAATTCCACCTTACGACTGGTGGAACGAAGCTTTACACGGAATTGCACGCGCTGGAAAAGCTACTGTGTTTCCGCAGTCTATCGGTCTCGCCGCCACGTTTGACGACAAGGCCGTGTACGAAATGTTTGACATGGTTTCCGATGAAGCCCGAGCCAAACATCATGATTTTAAGAATAAAAATGAGTTGAGACGATACAGGGGACTGACGTTCTGGACGCCTAACGTGAACATTTTCCGCGACCCGCGATGGGGACGTGGCATGGAAACCTACGGCGAAGATCCGTATCTGACCAGCAGAATCGGAGTGGCGGCGGTGAGAGGCTTGCAGGGCGATATGACTGCAAAGTACAGCAAAGCACATGCTTGTGCCAAGCACTATGCGGTGCATAGCGGGCCGGAATGGAACAGACATTCTTTCAATGCCGCAAACATTTCAAGTCGTGATCTCCACGAAACTTACCTGCCTGCCTTCAAGGCGCTGGTCAGGGAAGCCGGCGTCAAGGAGGTGATGTGCGCCTACAACAGGTTTGAAGGCGAGCCGTGCTGCGGCAGCAATGCGCTGCTGGTAAATATTCTCCGTAACGAATGGGGATACGAGAACGTTGTGGTATCGGACTGCGGCGCTATCGACGATTTTTTCAGGGAAGGACGGCATGGTACTCATAAGTCTGCCGAAGAAGCTGCTGCCGACGCTGTTATTACGGGAACAGACCTTGAATGTGGCGGCGTTTACAAGTCGCTTGTCAATGCCTGCAAAACCGGACTGATATCCGAAAAGCAGATAGACGTTTCGGTATTGCGGCTGCTGCGCGCACGTTTTCAACTGGGTCTGTTCGACAGGGACGAGGACGTTGCATGGTCGTCAATACCCTACTCCGTTGTCGAAAGCGATGAGCACAAGGCCAAAGCGCTGGAAATGGCACGCAAGTCCATTGTCCTGCTGAGCAATAAGAACAAGACTCTGCCGCTGTCGAAGAATCTGCAGAAGGTTGCAGTAATCGGGCCTAACGCTCACGATTCCGTGATGCTGTGGGCAAACTATTCCGGCACGCCGACCAGCACTGTCACTATTCTTCAGGGGATACAGGCGAAATTGCCGGAAGGCGCTGTGATTTACGAGAAAGGCTGCGATCTGGTGGACGACAAGGTGTTTTTCAGCCAGTTCAACGAAGCTATGTACAAGGGCAAGCCGGGATTCCACGCTACTTTTTGGAATACAAAGGATTTGATGGGAAATGCGGCCGCGGTGACGCAGGTTGCACAGCCGTTTGAATTTCATGCCGGAGGAAACACCGTTTTTGTGCCGGGCGTGAATCTCAACGATTTCTCCGCCAGGTTTGAATCTACTTTTACCGCTACCGAAACAGGCGAACTGCTTTTTAAGATTTCGGGAAGCGACGGATATCGTTTAACCGTTAGCGGTAAGGAAGCCGTGGCACGCTGGGGAACGGATAATAAGTCGTTCAAGGACAGTCATACGATAAACGTTGTTAAAGGTCAGAAATATCCGATTGTGGTCGAATTTTACAAGGCCGACAAGGGCGTCGCTTTCCTGAATTTCGATTTCGGATACAGGAAAGATATGGATTACGAGGCGGTTGCGCAGAAGGTGAAGGACGCTGACGCTATTGTTTTTGCCGGCGGCATCTCGCGTTTTCTGGAAGGCGAGGAAATGAGCGTGAACTATCCCGGATTCAAGGGCGGCGACCGTACCGATATAGATTTGCCTCGGGTACAGGTGAATCTGCTTAAGGCGCTTGCGAAACTCGGTAAACCGGTAGTTTTTGTCATCTGCACGGGAAGCACATTTGCCCTGACCCGCGAGGCCGAACTTACCGACGCCATGATTAATGCCTGGTATGGTGGACAGATGGGCGGAACGGCTGTGGCCGACGTGCTTTTTGGCGACTATAATCCGGCGGGACGCTTGCCGCTGACTTTCTACGCTTCGTCCGACCAGCTTATTGATTTTGAGGACTACGGCATAGCCAAAGGTCGCACTTACCGGTATTTCAGGGGCGAACCGCTGTATCCCTTCGGATACGGCCTGAGTTATACGACTTTTGAGTACGGAACGGCAAGCCTTGACAAAAACAGTATCGGCAGAAAGGAAACTGTTTCGTTGAATTTCAGTGTTAAAAATACGGGGTCGGCCGATGGCGACGAAGTGGTTCAGGTGTATGTGCGCAATCTGCAAGATCCCGAAGGTCCTGCCAAGAGCCTGCGGGCGTTCAGACGCATTGGTATAGCTGCCGGAACTGCCGAAGCTGTTTCGATTCAACTGACTCCGGATACTTTCGAGTTTTTTGACCCGAAAACAAACAGCATGACTGTGAAACCGGGTAAATATGAAATACTGTACGGCGGTTCGTCTGCCGATTCAGCATTGAAATCGGTTACATTAACTGTGAAATCATGAAACTTGTTAAATTATTAACAATTAAATCATAATAATTTATGGCAGAAAATGAAATCAGAGTGCATGTCGAACTCTATGATTCGATTCTGACACCAAAAAAAGATGAGCGTATCGGTAGCGTTTCAAGTAACGGTTCGGCTGATATCGAAGATCTGATATTAGTTGAATGATATTCCGTTCCGGTGAAACACACATGGTGATTTGCCGTAACTAAACATTAGTACCGACTGGAACCGGGTAACGGTTTCGGTCGGTACTTATAATTTAGATATGCGAACTAAACAGGATATAACAGAGATTATTTAAGCGATTGTATTGCCGTCAGCTTTAGCTGTCGGAGAAGGAAATGCAGGACACAATCCCAAAGACAAGATGAACAAAAAGTTCCGTCAGCTAAAGCTGACGGCAATATTTTATCACA
>JAISDK010000226.1 GCA_031264875.1 Prevotellaceae bacterium | reverse complement strand
ATCGTGTCGTTTCCGTTCCCGGCTGTGGCGGGCAGGGCGAATATCCAAGCAAACAGCGGGAGAACAATGTGTGTGACCGGTACTTTTTTTAAAATAGCTATTCTTTTCATATCCTGTTTATTTTTTAATAATTTAATTTGTTGCTTTTGTATTTCAGCGATTTGTTTGTGATGAAGACAACTCTTTCGAGTGTTCCGTTTTCGTCGTATATTTCTTTCATTCCGTATTCGGCGGTGCGGTCGATGAATACGTCGAAAGGAATATCGGGGTTATTTTTTGCCCATTTGTTGATTTCCCGGTCTATGCCGTGGTCGAGGTTCAGGCGGCTCAGAATGTCTGGTGGTCTGACACCGTCAAGCATTTGAGTTATGTTTTGCTTGATGTCGATGATGTTTTCGGAGATTTTTCCGGCTGCGTATGTCATGCCTGTTATGACTTTTATGAGGCTGGAAGGCTGACAGTCCGGCCTGTATATGAATACTGTTTTTCCCCTGCTCCCCGTTTCGGCAGTGACGGAAATGGCCGGTATCCGGTCTATCTTTACGGTATCCGGTCGCGTAATGTCGTTGTTGCTTACGGATGTTTCGACCGGCGTATTCTGCGGGACTGTTTCGAGTTCAGCTGTTTTGCATACGGGTTGACGGGTTTCTGCTACGGTTTCCGGTTGTGGAATGTCGCCGCTGTTTGCGGGTACTTCGACCGGTATATTCTGTGGGGCTGTTTCCGGCGCTGCTGTCTGTGCCGGTTTTATTTCGACGACTGTATTTGTTTCCGTTTTCGGATGCGAGTCTGTTCCGGTTTCCGGAGAATCTGCGGGTCTGTTGTTTATTACGGTCAGCATGACTGCGAGTACTGCCGCTGCCGCCGTGATTGCTATCCACGACAAGCGGGACGAAAATGTTCCGTGTTTCAGCATTTTTTTGTCCGGCATCGTTACTGTCATGTCCGGTATCAGTTTCAGGGCGGCATATTCTTTCTCCGCTACTGTGCATTTGTATTCCAGTTCGCTACATTCGAAATTCGTTTCTGGAGAACGTCTTATTTCGTCCTTTGCCTCGAAATGGATGCTTTTGTCGGGAATTAGCTTCGGGAAATCGCCGGAATCGTTAATATCAATCATAACTGTTTATATTACATTGTCAATACGTCCAATATACTGTTTCATCTGCAGTCGCGCGCGGTGAATGTAAACTTTTACCTGCGAGAGGCTCAGTCCCGTTATGCGCTCTATTTCCTCGTATGAATATCCTTCGTAATCGCGCAGAAGCAAAACTGACCTCTGGATGTCCGGCAGGCGTTCGGCAGCACGGTGAAGCAGTTCGTTCAGGTCGGAATACTGTTCGCTGTGGACAGTGTCGCAAGCTGTTTCCATGTATTTATCAAGCAGTTTGTATTTTCGTTTTTTATCTATCATCAAATGATATGCTATTGTGAACAGGTACGATTTTGCTTTCGACGTTTCTATCGCTTTCCTGTTTATCCACAGTTTTTCAAATGATTCCTGAACTATATCCTTAGCCATATCTGTTTCATTCATAATTTTTAATGCAAAACGGTAAAGTCCGTCGGCATGTTTATCTACACATTTGTTGTATTCTTCCGGTAACACAATCGTTTTAATTTTGCTGATATGACGGAACAATAATCGAAAAAGTTACAAAACAATTGAAAATTGATGAATAATAATGAATACGGCAAGAATAAAAAATATGTATAGCTTTTCAGAACATGACACGTACACCTTGATATATTTTCATGTTTTCATATTGATTTATGTTTTTTATATACCTTTGCAGCGGTAAATTTTATTGTTAGATGGTATATAATTTTGATGAATTAGTTGATCGTAAAAATACAAACTGTGAAAAATGGGACAATTGTGAAGAACGTTTCGGACGAAATGATTTGTTACCTCTGTGGGTTGCCGATATGGATTTCAAGACTCCCGATTTTATTGTCAATGCGTTGAAACGGCGACTGGAACATGAAGTTTTAGGATACCAGATTCGTCCTGCATCTTTTTATCATTCAGTAGAAAACTGGTTGCGGCAAAGAGGCTGGCAAACCGATCCCGGCAAAATCATTTTCAGTCCGGGAGTAGTTTCAGCTATAAATTTCGCAGTCAATGTATTCACAAATCCGGGTGACAGGATTCTGATAAACACTCCCGTATATCATCCTTTCATGTATGCGATAAACAATCATGGACGCACACTCGTAAAGAGTCCGCTGATAAATTCGGGCAACGGTTATTATACTATTGACTTTGATGATTTTGAGAGCAAGCTGGCCACTGGAGTGAAGATGTATATAATGTGCAGTCCCCACAATCCGGTTGGCAGAGTTTGGACTTTGGACGAATTGAAGAAAATCGGGGAATTATGTCTGAAATACAACGTGCCGGTTATATCGGACGAAATACATTCGGACTTGATATTCAAACCTCACAAACACATATATTTCGCTTCGATTTCCGAAGAAATTGCCAGTCAAACAATGACTTTCATTGCTCCGAGCAAGACATTCAATATAGCAGGATTATCCTCATCCATAGTATATTCGGACAATACGGTTATGCGCGAAAAATTCAGCAAATTCGTTAACAGTTTAAGTATTTCGGCAGGAACAATATTCGGGGATATTGCCCTGGAAGCGGCATATACACACGGCGACAGCTGGTTAGGCCAGTTGCTGGAGTATCTTAGCGGTAATTGTGATTATGTTGTTGAATATCTTAAAAAATATATTCCACGAATAAAAACGGTAAAACCTGAAGGAACATACCTGATGTGGCTCGATTGCAGCGAACTGAATATGACTTCATCGCAGATGCAGGAGTTTCTGGTATCAAAGGCAGGATTGGCGTTAAATCCCGGCCACATTTTTGGCAATGAAGGCGAACTGTTTGTAAGATTGAATATTGCTACACAGCGGGCAATACTGGTAAAGGCTATGGACAGTCTGCGCAATGCACTGGATAAAACGGATTTTTGAATTGAATTAAATGTTTATTAAAAATAAAATATAAAAGTACAAAGATGAGAACAGTAAATTTTATTACAGCAGGCATATTAAGTATATGTCTGATTTTTTCCGGTTGTGAAACGATTAAAAACACCAGCAGTGCAGTGAAAGGCGGCGCTATCGGAACAGGAGCAGGCGCGGCAGTTGGCGCCGGAGTGGGTAAACTTGCAGGAAACACTGGTGTGGGAGCAATAATCGGCGCTGTTATCGGAGGCGCTACAGGCGCTCTTATTGGTAACAAAATGGACAAGCAACGCAAGGAACTGGAGAAAATCGAAGGGGCAAAAGTAGAAACTGCCAATAATGGCGAAGCAATCAAGGTTACATTTGAATCGGGTATTCTGTTTGCAACAAATTCCAGCTCGTTGAGCAATGCATCGAAAATGTCGTTGTCGAAATTTGCCGAAAGCCTGAAAACCCATACCGACACCAATGTCGAGATTTTTGGTCATACGGATATTACCGGCAGCGATGCTGTAAACATTCCGTTGTCACAACAGCGGGCGGCTTCGGTACAGTCGTATCTTATTGCACAGGGAGTAGGTTCTAACAGATTGATTTCGTATGGAAAAGGCTCTTACGAACCGGTTGCGTCCAACGATACTTCGACAGGACGTGCACAAAACCGTCGCGTTGAGATATACATACTTGCCAATGCGCAGATGATTCAGAATGCCCAGGAAGGAAAGCTACAGTAACAACATTCATCAGCTGAATATTTCATGCATCACATTCAGTGATTTGATTATCAGCGTATGGTCGAATCTGTAAGAATAAAAGTCGAGCATACGGTTTGCAAAACTGATTCGCTGTTGTCCGGTGAGTTTCAGTTCATGCAGCTGATTGGCTGACAAATCTATGAGACGGGAAAGTATTTTAGTATTGTCTTTATCGAAAAATTGAGGATGAAGCGGCTGTGCAAAAACGAACCTACAGTATTTTACATCAAAATAGTCGTAGTCGTTTTTGTTCGCCGCAATCGAAAATCCCATATATCTGGATAGCTGCACCATAAAGTGCAGGTGGAAGTTCGGAATACCGTTGCGCAGCATATCGAGTAGGCAAATTGATTTACTGATATACTCGAACAGTACGGCAGACGAATCTTCTTCTTTTAGTATTTTGTACAGCAATTCTCCGATGAACATCGCAATCGAACTTTTACGGACGTCGGTGGAGATTTCGATGAGAAGCGGAGAAAAGATAAATTCTTTGAGATACTGTATTTCGGCATTTTGACGTCCCGAACTCTCAAAATCAATTAATGAAAGTGGAAAAAGGCGGTGATTTTTCTTACGACGGTTCAGTATATAGGTTTTTCTGCCTTTCATGTCGGTATATAAATATACAATATCCTTATTATCCGTATATTTTATGCCGCTCAATACAATTCCTTTCATCTCGCCCATATAGCAACAGAGGGTCGCTGTACCGGGCAATCCTCTGTTTCATTCAATATCATGTATTCTTAGAACTAATAGTGTACTTCATCGGACACAGTCAATTTCTTGCGTCCTCTTGCTCTGCGGGCAGCTAAAACCCGTCTGCCATTGGGAGTTGACATTCTTTCACGAAATCCGTGTTTATTTATTCTTTTTCTGTTCGACGGTTGATATGTCCTTTTCATCGCTCTATGATTTATCTTAATTTATATTCAAAAACGGCTGCAAAGGTAGAAAAAAATTTAATATTCAAACAAATAATTTGCATACTCTATTGCGAATATGTCTTTAAAATATTGTAAAACAAAGTGTTTTACTTCATCAATATTTGCCTTTTTACCTGTTTCCCTTTCTATGGACGTGACGCCCCTGTCCACAAAACCGCAGGGATTGATATAATTGAAATAATTCAGATCGGTGTTCACATTCAGCGCAAACCCGTGCATCGTGACGAACTGCGAGCATTTGACGCCGATAGCGCATATCTTGCGCGCTCCGGATGTGCCGGCATCTATCCAGACGCCTGTAGCCTTTTCCATACGCTCGCCTTGAAGCCCGTACTCGGCAATCACGTTGATGACAACCTCTTCCAGGCGGCGGACGTACTCCTTGACGCCTATCCTGAAATCGGTCAGGCAAAAAACCGGATACACAACCAGTTGTCCGGGTCCGTGATAGGTAATGTCGCCCCCTCTGTCCACTTTGATAAAGTCGGCGTTTTTTTCCGCAAGCTGAATTGTGTTCATAAGCATGTTTGCCTGATTTCCGTTTCTGCCAAGCGTATATACATGCGGATGCTCCACAAAAAGCAGGTGATTTAAACCTTCTTTACTCTCGGATTTTTCCTGTTTCAGTTTTTCCATTAGCAAGCCCTGTTTTTGCCAGGCCTCCTTGTAGTTCATAATCCCCAAATCTGTATATTCTACTCTCATTTTCAATCAATTTTCACATGCCTTTCTGCATGATAGCTGCTCCGTACCAGAGGGGCGCTTTCAACATGGGCAAATCCTTTTTCTTTTCCCGTTTGCCGGTATTCGGTAAATATATCGGGATGCACGTATTCCGATACTTCGATGTTGGCTCTCGACGGTTGAAGATACTGGCCTATAGTCATAACCGAGCATCCGGCATCACGGAGATCGTCCATGGTTTCGATGATTTCGTCGCGTGTCTCGCCAAGTCCCAGCATGATTCCCGATTTCGCAATGATGCCGTAATCCGCTATCTGCCTGATTACTTTCAGCGAAATGTTGTATGTAGCCCTGCTTCGCACACTTCCGGAAAGGCGTCTGACGGTTTCGAGATTGTGTGACACGACTTCCGGATGTGCTTCCAGTATTGTGAATATCAACTCTTTTCTTCCCTGAAAATCCGGTATCAGAACCTCCATTGTTGTATTCGGATTTTTCGCTTTTACGGCTTTAATAACTTCCACCCAGTGCGAAGCGCCCAAATCGGGCAGATCGTCACGATCGACAGATGTAATTACGGCATGTTTCAGATGCAGCGAGTTTACCGAATCGGCAATGTTTTCAGGCTCTTTCGGGTCTAAGGGCAACGGACGTCCGGTTTTTACATTGCAAAATTTGCATGAACGGGTACAAATGTCTCCGCCAATCATGAACGTCGCCGTGCCGCATCCCCAACATTCATTTCTGTTGGGACACAGGCCACTGCTGCAAATAGTATGCAATTGATGCCTGCTTACTGCGGCAGGAGCGCTTTGCGGTAACTTTATTTTCAACCATTCAGGCTTTTTTCTGTCAATCATTATTTTACTTGATTAATTGAAGCATGATTTCGTCTTCTCTTCCGTTGGGAGTGTTATTCCAGCTTTTTTTGAGTCCGCATATTTCAAATCCGGCTTTTTCGAAACAGTCGATACTTTTATGGTTGCTTGCTGAAATATTGCAGTATAGTACACTTATATTAAGGAAAGTAAATGCATATTCAATCAACAAGCCCAATGCTTTGGAAGCATATCCTTTTCTCCGGTTTTCGGAAGAATAAATCAATATTCCAAGCCCCGCTCTGCCGTGAACCGGATTGAAATCGAATAAATCTACCGTTCCGACGGTCAGGTAAACGTCGTTTTGCTTACAGTCTATCATCAGGCGCAATTGCCTGTTTACAAAGATATCACCCTCCGAAAGGATATATTTTTCAAGTATAAACCGCGAATATGGCGTAATACTTTCGCTGACCGTCCATACTTTTGGGTCGTTTTCCCAGAGATACAGCGTGTCAATGTCCGACGGTTCTATTGCCCTGAGTCTTATTGTGTCACTTTCAAGTTTCATACTGACCGATTTTTGCGCAAAATTACATTAATAATGTTATGTCCGAAAAAACTATACACATTTTTTAATTATTACCTCATGTTACGCAAATCAGGAAACAGCCATATTCAACATACATTATTCTGTTCTCCATCCCGTTAGTCCACCATTAAGCGTGCTAAATGCAAAAAGCATATAACTTTCATGCAAATTTAAGCGCTGTACAATCGGCTTAATTTTAACTAATTACACATGAGTTATATGAAAGGAAATGGGGTGGAGGAGCCTGCTAATCTTTTAAATTTCTAAAAACACAGTTCAGAGGGATTCATCAATAGATTGATGAATCCCATCACTGGATTGATGAATCCCATCACTGGATTGATGAAACCCATCACTGGATTGGTGAAACCCATCACTGGATTGATGAAACCCATCACTGGATTGGTGAAACCCATCACTGGATTGGTGAAACCCATCACTCCAGTGATGAAACCCATCACTCCAGTGATGAAACTCATCACTGGAGTGATGAAACCCATCTATCGATTAGTGAAACTCATCACTCCAGTGATGAAACTCATCACTCCAGTGATGAAACCCATCACTCCAGTGATGAAACTCATCACTCCAGTGA
>JAISDK010000017.1 GCA_031264875.1 Prevotellaceae bacterium | reverse complement strand
ATTGCAGGATTTGGACGTTCCATGGTTCCGAACATCAGTTCTACGCCAAGTTCGGACATTGCCGGTCCAAGATATTCTCCTACAAACTTATTCAGTCCCGACGACAGCCATGTGCAGCTTGGAAACGGCTGACATGAGTTAAATTCGTTTTGGGGCATAACCATTGCTATCGGAATATTTTCGTTCCGATAGGCCTGGATAAATTTTGAAAAGTACAGCGCATACGCTTTGAAATAGGCGTCTTCCTGAATGAACATGTTTGTGCCTTCGCGGCTGACCTGTTCGGGTTTGATATCGTTGTGATATGCTTCGTCGAAGAAAGAGCTTGAAGGACAGCAGGCATAATGTTTGTTGTACTTCATCCATGTGGGAGGCGACCATGGCGACGCCCAGATTTTCAGTGAAGGGTTATATTTCAATGCGTTCTTAATGAAGGGGACGAGTGTTTCCCTGTCATTGTCGATACTGAAATTCTTCATTTCAAAATCGTCGTCGGTTTCATTGTACGAATACCAGTTACGCGAAAAATCGTTGGCGCCGACGGGCATACGGCATACGGTAAAATTTGCTCCCGCGCCGGGTTCAAAAAGCTCTTTCATAATCGCTTCCCTGTCGGTTGCGCTTAATTCGCTCAACGAGGTCCATCCCAATTCGTTGAAACATGTGCCGAACCCTTCTACTGTCTGTTTTGGGTTCAAAATATCTACCGCCACATCAAAGTTGTTGTTGCTAATAAATTCAATGCTGTCGGCGCTTTGCGATTTCCACGAGTAATCGGGTGTGGAGACAACCCATTGAATAGAAGGCTTATTGTTGCAGGCCAAAAATAACCCGCACATAGAAAACAAAATAAAAGTAATATTCTTCATCCTGAGTAATGTTTGTTATAATATTATTATTCAAATATATAAGTAAATCTAAAAAACTATTTTTCGGGCGTAAAGGTACTGATTTTTATTTTGAATCCTAATTTTCCCTCTTAGTTATTTATGGAATTTGACCATATCTTTTATTTTGTCGTATGGCAATGTCAATTCTATCAGGCCAAAAGAATATGGAGCGATTTCGTATGGATCATAGCAAAATACAATTCCTTTCGAGGTAAACATGTAATTATCGGTGAGATGGAGCTTGCCGTCTTTGAACCAGTAGGGTTCATAAATTCTTTCGTCTGCTTTTATTCCCGCCTGTTTTTTAAACTCCGCTTCGGCGAGGCTTAAAAATTCTGCTTCGTGTCCTTTGATCAAATTCTTGTAATTCACTTTACTTCCGGTACTTTTGTCAAGTACAAAACAGAATTTGCCGGAATTTGGATGGACGCCGCCTTCGTATATCATCCAGTTGTAGGCAAATGATATAATATCTTTATTTTGATAAACATCTTCCGGAGATATTTCCAGCATGAAAATGGTGCGACCCGGCAGATTGTTTTCTGCGATTTGCCGGAAATGTTCGTCGAAATGTTTTTTTACCGACCCGTTCAGGTCGAACTGCCCTTTGACGTCAAACCATGAGGCAAACAGTAATTTGGTGTATTTCAATATGGAATCTTTCAGATATACGGGTACATTAACCGGATTGTGATACACTACGGATACCTCGTAAGTCGAATCGATAGATAAGTCGCCGACTTTCTTTTTAACTTCGATTTTTTCGAAATTTACTACAGCGTCGGATGTGGTTTTGTTACTGAAACATGAAACCATGAAAACTGTGATACACAGTGGAATAAGAAATTTATGCATGTTTATTTTATATTTATATATTACTATTTTATATATTACTATTTCTGTCTAAATACAATCGAGATAGGAACGCCTTTTAAATCGAAATGTTCACGCAATTTATTTTCCAGAAACCTTCTATATGGGTTTTTTATGTACTGCGGAAGGTTGCAGAAAAATGCAAATGCAGGCGATGGCGTTGGCAGTTGTGTAATATATTTTATTTTAATATATTTCCCTTTTGTTGAGGGGGGTGGATAAAGCTGTATTGCTTCAAGCATAATTTCGTTGAGTTTTGCCGTAGGTATTTTGCGGTTGCGATTGTTATAAACGGTTACAGCTGCTTGCAGGACGTCGAATATTCGCTGTTTGTTTATTGTGGAAGTGAAAATTATCGGGACATCGCTGAATGGAGCAATTTTGGCTTCTACTGCTTCCCTGTATTTTTTCATGGTGTTACTGTCTTTGTTTTCAAACAAATCCCATTTGTTGACTACAATGACGCATCCTTTTTTGTTTTTTTCGACGAGATGAAATATGTTCATGTCCTGAGTCTCGACTCCCGACAGGGCATCTATCATCAGGACACAGACATCGGAGTGTTCTATTGCCCTGATAGCTCTCATTCCGGAGTAAAATTCGAGGTCTTCGGTGACTTTTGTTTTTTTTCTGAGTCCGGCAGTGTCTATGATGTTGAAGTTGAAGCCGTACTTGCTGTATAGTGTGCTGATGCTGTCGCGGGTTGTTCCGGCAATATTTGTGACAATATTTCTGTCTTCTCCCAGTAAGGCGTTTGTCAGTGACGATTTTCCGACATTCGGTTTCCCTACTATGGATATGTTCGGAATATTGTCGTCGTCTTCGGCATGTTCTTCGATTTCAAATTCGGCAACAAGCGCATCCAGCAAATCTCCTGTTCCGCTTCCGCTTATTGACGAAACGCTCCACGGAGCGCCTAATCCCAGCGAATAAAATTCGGCTGCACTGTACAGCCTGTCCGAGTTATCGACTTTGTTTACAATGATAAATACTTTCTTTTTTGACCGGCGAAGTATATTTGCTATTTCAGCGTCGAAATCGGTAATTCCACATGTTACATCAACCATAAAAAAAACAACGTCAGCTTCTTCAATGGCAATCAGAGCCTGTTTTCTTATTTCGACTTCAAATATGTCTTCGGTATTGACAGCATATCCGCCTGTGTCGATTACCGAAAATTCTTTGCCGTTCCAGTCCGATTTGCCGTAAATCCTGTCACGGGTAACTCCTGCCGTTTCATCGACAATGGACTGACGCATACCGACCAGGCGGTTGAATAATGTCGATTTTCCTACATTTGGACGTCCTACGATTGCTACTATATTTCCCATTTATTTATATAATTTTTTGGCGGGCAAAGGTATGTGAAATTTTTTCAAATCAAATGGATTTAAATTTCTATATGTGAATGGGAAATTAATTCATTTAGATTTGGACAGGTATTTCTACAATCTTTCCATCGAACAAATTGATAATCCTGTGTGCTGTTTATGGTCATTGAACAATTTTGTCCCTTTTTTCTCCAGTTCGGGGATACTACAGTTCTTATCGATCAACAAATAGGTTCTGGTAAAAAACATATCCCAAGTATTTTCATGGTGTTTTCTTAGCCAGTTAGGTGTATTGTAAGACATGAGGAGCTTGAAATGGAAATGCGAATTTGCGGGGATATCTTTATAAACACCTGTAACCTTGAAAATTTGGTCATTATTAAGTTTTAATGTTTTACCGATTGGGTTCTCTTTTCCCCAAAAAATATTCGCTAAAGACTCTGATAAAGCATAACTTATTTTTAAATAAACATAATTTTATTAGAGAATTGTTGTGAAATAAATTGGCTGTTTTCTTAATTTCTTGTGATCAAATATTGCCGTCAGCTTTAGCTGACGGAACTTTTTGTACATCTTGTCTTTGGGATTGTGTCCTGCATTTTCTTATCCGTCAGCTAAAGCTGACGGCAATACAATCGCTTAAAAATATCTATATCTTGTTTGTTTCGCATACCTTAAAACCGCACGGTGTAGTCTGGAGACCAATGTCGTCAAGTTAAGCCATGCTATTGCCTATAAGTCTTAAGGACTTTAAAGTCCTTAAAGACATTAAAGTCCTTAAGACTTATAGGCAATAGCCCTGAAATGGCATGAAATAACCGGTTTACACTCTTTCAAGGCTTGGGAGAGGTACTTATCGAGTTGTGCCATGTGGGGCTTCCAATCCTTAACTTGATGACATTGGTCTGGATATTTGCCTTGCGAGGGAGATCCTTGCTGCAGGAGAATGAGTATCGAATTTTTTGATTACTTTTTATATTCGCTGGGCGATATTCCCGTGCATCGTTTAAAATATTTACCGAAAAAAGACTGGGAGGGGAAATTCAGTTCCTCGCTGATTTGCTGCACCGTCATGCCGGTTGATTTCAGGAGGGCTTTGGCTTCCAGAATCACATGTCTGTCAATCCAGTCGTTAGCCGTTGTACCGCTGGTTTCCTTAATCACTTTCGAGAGATGTCTGGGGGTAAGACAAAGTTTGCCGGCATAGAAAGCCAGTTCCCGCTGTTCCCTGTAATGGAGCTGCACCAGGTCAAGAAATTCTTCCACAAGCACAGTTCGTCTTGATTTTTCTTCCCTGCCTGTGAAGGGGTGGAAATAGTAGCCCATGCCGTAGAAAAACGAGATTGTCATGTGCTTGACCACTTCCATGCGGTATGGATTTTCGGTTATCCTTATCAGTTGCTTCATAATATAAAAATACTGCTTTATGATAGACAATGCCTGCTCGTCCAGCGGTATCCACGGTTTTTGACGGAAGGAAAAGTTTAGCGACAGAGCTTCCTTTATATTCACTTTCAAGTCGTTTGTGAACTGTTTGGACATAATGATAAAAAGTCCCGAGAAGTCGTCGCTGAACGGGGCATTCATTACAATCTGATCCGGAAAGCAAACGACAAGGTTTGGTCCCCGCAGCGTATAGGATTGCATGTTAATGCTTCCATTCACCGTTCCCTTGATACAGATGGCGGCAATAAAAACATCCAGCTTGAAGGGATAATTCAAGACGGCGGGAATATCGGGATTGTCGAGCAATATAAAGTCATCGCCTATGGAGCAGGATTCCCGGTTTTCCAGTTTGGCGTGCCAGTCGAATGGTAAGATGCGGGGTTTCATCTGCATTTCGTTATTCTATTCCTGCATACTTGTGCATTTGCAGTGATAAAATCCAGTGCGTATGCTGTTTGATATAATCAATTATATAAGGGATAACTGTTTCGTGGACGCTCCATTCCGGCTGAAGGAAAAGCAGGCAGCCGGATGTCATGGCGGCATTTTCTTCGGCCCACTCGAAATCGGCGGGATGCTGGATCACTACTTTCAGTTCGCTGGCCTGACGGAGGTTTTCGACAAGAGGCGGACTGTTGAGTTTCGGCGACAGGCAAATCCAGTCCCATTCTCCTGTAAGAGGGTGGTTGCCCGCCGTTTCAATGAAGCAGGCCTTGCCGTTTTCTTTCAGCAGGCGGCAGAGGGGCTGGAGATTGTACATTGAGGGTTCTCCTCCGGTGACGATTACGGTGTCGGCAGCTGTTTTCATGACCTTGTCAACGATTTGTGTTACGGGGGTATTTACCGATCTTTTCACGTTCCATGCCGTCTTGCTGTCGCAAAAGCTACAGCAGACGTCGCATCCGGCAAGGCGTATGAAAAATGCCGCCTTGCCGTTGTGACAGCCTTCTCCCTGGAGACTGTAAAAGCTTTCTGCCAGGGGCAGGCTGACAGTATCGTTCAGTATCGTGTCATTCATTACATTTGCAGACGTGCTTTCAGTTTTTCGCCTTCGCTTTCGTATCCGGCTTTTCCGAGCAGGGCAAACATGTTTTTCTTGTATGCTTCGACGCCGGGCTGGTCGAAGGGATTTACGCCGAGCATGTATCCGCTGATGCCGCACGATTTTTCAAAGAAGTATATCAGTTGTCCGATGATGTAGGCGTTCAGTTCGGGGATTTCGATGCGGATATTCGGCACTCCTCCGTCGATATGTGCAAGCATAGTGCCAAGTTCGGCCATTCTGTTCACTTCGCTGATGCGTTTTCCCGACAGGAAATTCAACTGATCAAGGTTTTCGGCGTCATCGGGAACGGAAAGTTCCTCGTGAGGTCGGCTGATGCTTACCACTGTTTCAAACAGTATTCTTTCGCCTTCCTGTATGTATTGCCCCATCGAGTGCAAATCGGAAGTAAAATCCGCTCCTGCCGGAAAGATTCCCTTTCCTTCCTTTCCTTCGCTTTCGCCGAAAAGCTGTTTCCACCATTCGGTAAGGGAGTGCAGCCTGGGATTGTAGCTGGCAAGTATTTCGATTTTTTTGCCGCTGCCGTACAGTATATTGCGTGCAACGGCATACTGGATACAGATGTTTTCGCTTGCCGGAACACTGACATGCGAGGCTTTTTCCATATCGGTGGCTCCCTTGAGCAGTATCCTGATGTCTATTCCGGCAACCGATATGGGCAGCAGCCCCACGGGCGTGAGCACCGAAAAGCGTCCGCCGACATCATCGGGGATAACAAATGTCCGGTAGCCTTCCTGTTCCGACATCTGCCGCAGCGCTCCTTTCGAGCTGTCGGTAACGGCAACGATACGTTCCCGGGCTTCTTCCCGTCCGTATTTCTGTTCGATATGCTGCTTGATAATCCTGAATGCCACAGCCGGTTCGGTAGTAGTTCCCGATTTTGAGACAACGATACATGACACCCGCTTGCTGTCTATAAAGTCAAGCAGTTCCGACATGTAATCCTCGTCGAGATGCTGTCCGGCAAAAATAATTTTCGGATTGCCGGTATCCATGTACGCGTCGAAGCTGGAGCTTAGCGATTCCACTACGGCTTTTGCGCCAAGATACGATCCGCCTATACCCGTCACTATCACTATGTCGGATATGTCTCTGAGATTTTCCGACACCGATTCTATTTCCGAAATATCGGATTCGCTGACCAGCAGCGGCAGGCTTACCCAGCCAAGGAAATCGTTTCCACGGCCTGTTCTGTCATAAAGCGATTTATTTGCCGATACGGCTTTTTCGATAAGGTTTTTTTCAGTCTGTTTTTCAACAAATGGTTCTATACCATTTACATTTATACGAATATCCATTTTAAAAATCAATTTACTATTGAGCCGCAAACATACACAAAATATTTTAATCCCTTATGTTACGCATGGAGCGGATGCCTGTGACCATAGTTAAAATCTGACCACTGACTGAACCGCTTATCATGTTTCAAAATGACAAACAACAATAATGAGCGATTGTATTGTAGTCAGTTTTAGTATTGCCGTCAGCTTTAGCTGACGGACAAGAAAATGCAGGATGTGCAAAAAGTTCCGTCAGCTAAAGCTGACGGCAATATTTTATCACAGACATTAAGAAAACAGTCAATTTATTTCACAACAATTCCTATGTCAAATAAAATTCGGTTTATATAATAAATAACCCTTATCTTTGCCGCGGTAATTATAATTTGTAAAGAAATGAATCGCAGTTTAACTATAGAAATTATTGATCAGAATGCCCTCATCCTTTTAGAGGGAATGGAGCGTCTGAAATTGATCAAAGTATCCCCGGATGTTCCTAAGAAAGTCAACTGGGCAAAGAAGTATAAAGGCGCCATGTCCCCTCAACCGATTGAGGAGATAGAGCGGCAATTAGACGAACTAAGAAACGCGTGGGAATGAACCTTCCGTGAGTAACGTGTAAACAATATGTCAAAGAACGTTTTGCTCTTCTGTGAGCATCGTCATCCTTATTTTGTAAAATATCCGATAACTTCTTTTATCTCTTTTCTATCAAACAATTTAATATTTTTAAGCTGTTTCCTGTTATTAAGCGCATACACGAGGAATAAACAGATAAAAACATCAACATAAATATCCTTTAAATCAAATACGAATAATGGTTTTAAATAGACATAGTCGAGAACGCCTTTTTCCCATAACAGGTTTCCGGACAATGCACAAAGCTCGCATGATTTGATTGACCATTTCTTTCCGTACCCCATCATTGTTCATTATTCATTATTCATTGTTAATTAAAAAAGTCATTCTTCCCGTATAGCGTCGATAGCCTTTATTTTCAATGCTCTTGCAGCCGGGAACGAGCCGGCGATGATTCCGCTGACCAGCAGGATGGTCAGCGAGAC
>JAISDK010000157.1 GCA_031264875.1 Prevotellaceae bacterium | reverse complement strand
ATAATAAAAGTCTATTCGGCACGTTATAAACAAAACAATGCAACATGCAAGAATTTATAAACCGACAATTTTTTAATCTGACGGTCTTCACACTGATCTTCGGGGTGATGTTTTACGATATCATCAACACGTTAGGATTCAGCTATGTGGATGAAATCTGTACCGTTTTACTTTTTCTGCTTTTCGGCTACAAGGTCTTTCATACAAAAGCATGGGAATTTAACAAAATGTTTCTTTTTGTAATTGCCGTTTTTATTTTTTACCTGATTTACTCATTTGCCATCAATGCCAACACAAAAGGCGCTATCCTGACTGACTTTGTGATACAAATCAAACCCTACCTGGCCTTTTTCTGCGTTTACGCCATCCACCCGAAACTATCCGACAATCAACGAAAAATCATCCGGGAGTTAATTATATTATGCAGTTTGTATATTCTCGTCATAGGAATATCAGGCTCGGTTTATTTCGAAGTTATTCAATATACCTTTTTTCATCCTTCACGATTAGCAACCGCATCGTCTGTCCTGGCATTGCTATACCTGTATTGCAGTGATTATTCCAAAACCGACAAAATCATATTTGCAATTATTTTATCGATAGGTATTTTATCCGGGCGCTCAAAGCATTTCGGTTTTTTCGCAATCTGCCTGCTCATAATGATTTATTTCAACAAATCATTTAAAATGAAACTGAATTTCCGGAATACGGCATTCATTATCATTGCATTAGCATGCACCATATTTGTTGCACACAAAAAAATATACTACTACTTCATTCTGGGAGGATTTGGAGACGGACATACGGCGAATAACCTGTACGCCCGAATGGCGCTTTACTATTTTTCTCTGCAAATATTTATGGATTATTTCCCTTTCGGAACGGGATTCGGCACATACGCTACGTATGCTTCCAGCCTTGATTATTCGCCTATATATATAAAATATGGCATGCAAAACATGCATGGCCTGACTAAAGAAGCGCCGGATTTTATTGCCGACACCTATTTCCCGGCACTGGCACAGTTCGGCATTGCGGGTGTCATATTATTTTTCACATTCTGGATATATCTTGCACGGAAAGCCATAAAAGCGTACCGGCGAAACTGTCATAAAGAGGCGACAATCGCCCTTATCATTATTATCTTCTTTATGATTGAATGTACATCGGATGCAACCATAACGCATAACCGGGGGATGTTCATCATGATGATACTGGGATTGCTATTCAGCGATATACATGCAAAACTTTCCAATTCAGCACACGATACGGATGAGGATACTGTTAGTTAATAAGTTCTATTATCGCAGGGGAGGCGACTGTACGGCCGTATTGAGCACGGAACAACTGCTCAGGGCAAAAGGGCACGAAGTAGCCGTATTCAGTACCAGACACCCGCAAAACGAAGCCTCCCCCTGGGAAGAATATTTCGCCGGAGAAGTCAGGTTTGCATCTCCATCGATTACAGAGAAATTATCGGCAGCGGTAAGACTGTTTCATTCCGGTGAAGTATCGCGCAAGTTCAACCGGCTATTATCCGATTTCAAACCCGACACTGTCCATTTACATAATATACATTCCTATATTTCGCCGTTGGTGGCGGAAATAGCTCACAGGAAAGGCATTCGTGTAGTATGGACTTTGCACGACTACAAGCTGCTCTGCCCTACTTATTCCTGTCTGCGCAACGGCACGATATGCGAGGATTGTTTTCATGGCAAATCGAACATTTTCAAGCACAACTGCATGAAAGACAGCCGCATTGCCAGCCTCTTAGCCTGGCTGGAGGCGTGCTATTGGAACAGGAAAAAACTGTCGGGCATTACCGATTTATTTATAAGTCCAAGTCATTTTTTAAAATCAAAAATGATTGAGGGCGGGTTTTCTGCCGGTCAAATTGAGGTATTGCACAACTTTTTACCACAGGAACTCTCCATGTCGACGGAAAAAGACGATTATTACTGTTATGTAGGAAGACTCTCCGAAGAAAAGGGCGTTGAAACACTGCTCGAAGCAGCTGAACAGGTGACTTATCCTTTAAAGATAATAGGCGGAGGACCTCTGCTTGATACATATCACAAAAAATATACGCATAAGCAAATAGAATTCCTCGGCTATGTGAAACCGGACGAACTATATCCAATCGTACGAAAGGCGCGGTTTCTTGTGATCCCTTCCGTATGTTATGAAAATAATCCATACAGTGTCATTGAAGCCCTTTGTATGGGAACCCCGGCGCTCGGCTCGCGCATAGGAGGCATTCCCGAATTGATTGAAGAAGGAAAGAACGGATTTTTGTTTGAGGCCGGAAACATCGCCGAACTGAGGGATAAGATATATGACTGTTTCCGTTTTTTTACAAAAACGTATGATTTCGGAAAAATAGCGGAAGAAGCGCAAAATAATTTCGATGCCGAACCGTTCTATAATAAACTGATAAAGATCTATGGCCGGCACATCGGGAAGTGATTTATACATCATAAACGCAAAAATACAAAATGAAGAATATTGTTCAAGGAAGCCTTATTACTACGTTTCGCTGCAATGCAAAATGTAATATGTGCAATATCTGGCAACATCAGACCAGGCCGGAAGAGGAAATAGATTATACCTGCTATGAAAAACTTCCCGACGGCCTGCGAATCAACATTACCGGAGGAGAAGCGACTATACGGAAAGATATTGACGACATATTCCGTGTTCTGTATCCGAAAGCGTCGCTGCTGGAGTTGAGTACGAACGGATACCATACGGAAAAGATCGTTGCACTGGCAAACAGGTATCCCCGTATGCTGATACGTGTAAGTCTGGAAGGACTGCCCACGTTGAATGACAGTAAACGGGGTACGAAAAACGGGTTTGACCATGCGCTCCGGACAATGCTGGAACTGAAAAAAACAAA
>JAISDK010000013.1 GCA_031264875.1 Prevotellaceae bacterium | reverse complement strand
GTGTGTTCGCCCTGATCTGTAATATTCAATATTGAGGTCTCCAGACGAAATGAAGCAGTCCGGTATGTTTCTGCACATTCCCGGACTGCTTCCCTTTTTGCGTATTACTGTCTGCAATGGTTTAATTGCATCTGCACATTAGCTTCACATTTTAAGGTTAATCATCATGTTCATGATCTTCGCCGGCTTCGTGGCTCAGTTCTACGCTTATGGCGACATGCGATTCATTTCCTGCGACATCCGTGCAGTAAACCATCAGGTGATAATGTCCGGGAGTTGCGTTTTTCGGTATCTTAATTTCATGATGGTGAATATCGGCATTTTTTTTCCCGCGAATATCATTCCATGACTTGTTTAGCGTATAATCAACCGTTTCGGCGACGCTTTTTGTTTGAGTGTGAGAGTGATTGTCAAAATTGGGATGGATTTCGACCTTATATGAAGCCAGCGCCTCATTGTCCGAAAGTTCCATATCGAAATGCACTCCGTTTTCATCACCGATTTGCAGGATATCACCGTCTTCGGGTTCTATCAGGTTGATAACCGGTTTGGTCGTGTCGCTAACTTCCTCGCGGTTTTCCGTGCAGGAGCTTGATGCGAGAAAAAACATTGCCGTCAGGCAAATAATAGAAAATTTACTTATATTTTTCATTGTAATTTATTCTTAAATGGTATTTTAATTAAAAACTGAAAGTTTCGTCCCGGTTCAGGGATTTCCACTTTCCTGTAAAAACTTAAATGATTGTAATATTTTGTATTGAATATATTTTTAAGCGAAAATGTAATATCCACATTGGTATTTCCAAGCGGGATTTTGACCGTGGCGCCACAGTGCAGAAGATTAGCTCCGCGTGTGATGTCCTCATTTTTTGCAACACGGTTTTGTGTCGCAACACTTTGCAGTTCTACACGAAACTGAAAAATACCGTGTTTCCATATCAAAGAGTTACGCAGTGAAGCCGGTGGCGAAAAACTGAGTGGCGTATATTCGTCCAGATTGAGACTATATACATATTCGCCTGTTATCTGGTAAGTTAAATTGCGAAAGAAATCGATTCTCAATTCAACTTCCGTTCCGGTAAACACCGTTTTCGCACCGGTGTAGCGGTAGATTTGTCCCGAATGAGGCAGTATCGACCATTCACCCGTGGGTTTCAGGAAGATATAGTTGTCGAACCAGCTGATAAAAGGACTTGCGGTAAACAGCACGTTCCCGCGCTCGTAAGTATAGGATGCATCTAATTGCCAGCCCCTTTCGGAACCAAGCGAGGCGCTGCCCTGTTCGTGGCGAAAAGCGCCGTGATGAACACCGTTTGAAGCCAGTTCGTTGGCTCCGGGCAAGCGGAAACTGCGTCCAATATTTGCTGTCACCAGATGCGACCTGTCGGGTATCCAGCTGATTCCCAGCGAACCGGAAATGTCGCCGAAATACCGGTTCACACCGTAACTTCGCCATTTATATGCCTCGACAGTCTCATTGTCATAATTTTGTTCGCGAAGGTATTTTTCCAGATAAACATCCCGGGAAGCAGATATATCCAGCTTTCCATAATCGTAACGCAAGCCTCCGCTAATTGACAGTTTGCTGGTGGGACGAAAAATGCCTGTCCATAGCGCTCCCGCCGTGAGACGCTTATATTCGGGCAGCAAAAAAGAATAGCCTCCTATGCTGTTGCGCTGATACTGAACATCGAGACCGAAGGTATGCTTCCACCGGGCAGAGTAAGCCAGGTCGGCTTTCAGGGACGAATTGAATGTATTCAACGAAAAGGCAAGCTCCCTGTCCGGATCTTTATCGGGAAGGGGCTGACTGCCGTAATGAGTATGGAACAGGCTCCATTCTTCCCTGTGATTATTCTGAAATCCCGCATCTGAATATACCGTCGATTTATTGTGGACGTACTGCTGGTGTACGGTAATTTTCAGATGATTGACCGAACTGTAGGGTAAATCAATATTGCGGCTGCTGCCGTCGTCCTGCAAGCGTGAAGCGTCGGGAATACCGTGCGCTCCGGGGAAAAATCCGGCTTTCTGAAATGCGTCGCTTACGGCATAACGGGCATAATACCGGCCTTTCCGATATTCGGAAAACAGTGAGATATCGCGTTCAAAACCTGCGGTATTCTTCAGCTTTCGATTGTGGAGGGGCAGGTATTGAGTGAGATACACTATTGTATCCGCCGGTATCCGGTAATCGGCAAAATGCTGTTCGGAAAACCGCAGTTTTGTGTGCCACGAATTTTTCCTTACCCCTGCCATTAGCGAAGCGCCCAGAGTTCCGTTCACCGATTTCCCGAGCATGGCAATTTCCCCGTAAACCTGATTTTCGGAGGGCGCGGGCAACTGTGATAACTCTATCACTCCGCCCATTGCATCGCTGCCGTAAAGAAGCGACGACGGTCCTTTGCGGACAGTAACCCGATCCACAGCGAAGGCGTCAATTTCGAGACCATGATCTGTTCCCCATTGCTGACCTTCCTGTTTTATTCCGTTTTCCGTTACGGAGATACGGTTAAATCCCATTCCCCGAATCATCGGTTTTGAAAATCCCGAACCGATATCCATCGAATGGATTCCCGGCATGTACTCCAGCGTTTGCATAAGATTGCCCGTAAAATGCTCCTGCAGAAAACTTTTGTCAGCAATATTGACTTGTAGTGCAGAATTGCGCCTTATACTGTTTTCGTAAGACCCTGTTACTACAACTTCGTTTAATATCTCTGTTTTAAGAGAATCGGCTTCCTGTGCCTGCAAGGACAACGTACATGCAAATACCGGTATGACCGCAATATATCTGATATACATACTTAAATACTTGTTTTGCTATAAAATACAACAATGATAACTTGAGGTAAAGAACACGGCCTTAGGCTCGTGTCCTTAAAATAGGGGGACTGTGCTCGGGCGGCGCTCGCAGCATATAGCTGTATTCGGCAGGCGAATTTATGTTTTCCCAATATGTAAGCTGTTCGCAATTAACTGCTTTTACTGCAAAATCAAATTCGACTGATTCTGTTTCCGTGAATGGCGATAAAACGAACTGGCAGATGGCGCAGCTATTGCAGTCGTGATGCGCATGGCCGTGATGCTCATCATGTTTAATATTATGAGAATAAACATATTGACAGGTATGGACAGTCCTGGCTGCCGGAGGAAATACGAATAGCAGCAGTAACAGCCATCCCGTCAATATTTGAGCGTTTATTCCACTATTTCTTTTCATAATCAGCGATTTCATTGAAGCAGTCCGGACAGTGTCCCGATATGAGGCAGTGCATATCCGTCATCCTGTATCCCGGCGGAAGAACCGGAATCGAAAACTGTTTGTCGATACACAGAATCGTTTGACACCTGATGCATTGAAAATGAATATGATTGTCGTTATGATTACCGGAGTTGCAGTGATGGCATAATGCGTAATAGGTTTTGCCGTTGTTTCCCGAAATTTTATGCACTTTACCGTCGTCACAGAAGCCTTGCAGGATGCGGTAAACGGTGGCTTTGTCGATTGTTCCCGACAGCTGTTTTTCGAAATCTTCGTAGCAAAGCGCCGAGGAAGAATCCGACAATACTGTCATTATCATCTGCTTTGTCTTGGTATTACGCCTTCGTATGTCCATAATCATCATTCATATTAATGCGACAAAGGTACAATAATAATTATGAACAGGAAAAACTGCCTGTTATATCACGCGCGGACTAAAATTGTGAACGGCCATGTAGAGACGCGATGCTCGCGTCTCCACGACTATTCTTCGCGTATCCGTATGACTATTCTTCGCGTCTCCGTATGACCATTGTCGTGGAGACGCGAAGAATTGTCGTGGAGACGCGAAGAATTATCGTGGAGACGCGAAGAATTATCGTGGAGACGCGAGCATCGCGTCTCTACATTGGACACAGTATAAATAAATTGCCGACACGGATTTTATATCACAATTTTAGCCCGCGCGTGGTATAATTGCAAATTTTCAATTTTTCTTCAAGTTGGGTAAAAACCATGTAATTATTCCGAGCAGAGGCATGTAGGCACATAAGCGGTACACGGTTTCGATGCCGTGCAGGTCTGCCATTTTTCCGAGTATTGCCGAAGCGATTCCGGCGATTCCGAATGCAAATCCGAAAAACAGTCCCGACACAAGTCCGAGCTTATAAGGCAATAACTCCTGGGCGTAGAGCAGAATAGCCGGAAAGGCGGATGAAATAATCAGTCCGATGAGAAAGCTCATTGCCACTGTCCAGAACAGATTGACATGAGGCATCAGTAAGGTGAAGGGCGCCGCCCCAAGTATCGAAGCCCAGATTACATATTTTCTGCCGATTTTGTCGCCGACAGGACCGCCAACTAAAGTCCCTATTGCTGTAGCGGCCAGGAAAACAAACAGATAGATTTGAGAATCCTGTATGTCTATATTGAACTTTTCAATCAGGTAGAATGTATAGTAACTTGAAAGACTGGCGACATATACGTATTTTGAAAAAATCAGTACCAGCAAAATGGATATGGAAAAGATTACTGTTTTTACGGGCAGAGGCGATTCCGTACGGACTTTCATGGTGGTGTTTTCCTGTTGCAAAAGCTGTAACCTGTTTTTATACCAGCGACATACGGGTATGGCAACGATGATGGCGATAACTGACAGAATGGAAAAAAAGGAGATGTATGTGCGACCGTAAGGCGCTGCCAGAAAAGCTACCAGCAATGGCCCGACAGAGCCTCCGAGATTTCCTCCAACTTGAAAAAGAGACTGTGCCAGTCCGCGTTTCCCGCCCGAGGCGATAGAGGTAAGACGCGAGGCTTCGGGATGCAGCGTGGAAGAACCTATTCCAACCATAAACACCGAACACATTGTCCAGTGCAGAGTTGTGGCAAATGCCAGCGATATGAATCCTATCAGGGTGAAACATGAACCTGTGGGTAACGACCAGACGTAGGGATGTCTGTCGTAGAAAAGTCCTATTATTGGCTGAAACACGGAAGCTGCAATCTGATATGTTAATGTGATTAAACCGATTTGGCTGAAACTCAGCGCTAAATCGTCTTTTATCAAAGGGTAGGATGCTGTTACTGCAGACTGCAGCGCATCATTTAATCCATGTAGTATGCTTAAACTAAGTAATATGCCTATCGACGGCGAAACTGTTTTCTTTGTCATAACGCCGCAAAGATATATATTAACCTGAGTTCGGAATAAGAATTGCCCGTTAAGGCTTATATCTCAATGGAAAAGATTTTCCACCCGCTAACGAACACCAGCAGTGTTCAACTCACTTACGGGATTGCGAGGGGAGGGGAAGACTTTTTTCTATTGGTATGGATACCCTGCGGGCAATAACTGAGCCGATCTAATCTATTTCTGTTATTTCAAATTTGTTTTTGCCGGTGAAGACAAGCAGGACTCCTTTCAGTCCGGGACGGTCTTTTATCCGGGACGATTGAAGATATTCTTTCAACTGATCCAGACCTTTGTCTCGTTTTTTAGCAATTTCGCTGGCTCTGGCTGAGGTCTGGCAGTACTTTATTTCGAAGACCCATTCGCAGCGAATTTCAGGATACCGCGGATTGCGCTGAAGGAAAATATCCGTCCGTCCTGGAACGGCTTCGTATTCGCTCATCGGGATGTAGATGTTGCTCATAAACAGGTATGCCAGCATCAGTATCTGGATATATTTCTCGTCGAAACGCTGCAAATCGTGGTCGGAGAGTTTGCTGAAAGCGTTTTTCGAAATGTAGGAGATAAACCCCTGCACATCGCCTTTCATTGCCAACTCATAGATTGCATCCTCAAGCGGTTC